>JAUJLZ010000033.1:0-2055 GCA_030447125.1 Acidimicrobiales bacterium | reverse complement strand
GATTCCCGCCGCCGCAGACCGCTTTGCTCGCCCCTTGCCCCGCAGCATCGCCATCGCCAACCAGAAGGGCGGGGTGGGAAAGACCACGACGGCGGTGAACCTGGGGGCGTGCCTGGCCGAGCTCGGCTACCGGGTGCTGGTCTGCGACCTCGATCCTCAGGCCAATGCATCCACCGGCCTGGGCATCAACCCTCGTGATGTGGCTTCGTCCATGTACGACGTCATGCTCAACGACCTTCCCCTGGATGACTGCATCGAGCCGTCCTCGGTCAGGAACCTGTTCGTGGCTCCTGCCAGTCTCGATCTGGCTGGCGCCGAGATCGAGTTGGTTCCCGCCTTCTCCCGGGAACTGCGGCTCCGGCGCGCCCTGGACCAGGTGGTCGACGACTACGACTTCATCCTCATCGACTGCCCGCCGTCACTCGGTCTCCTCAGCGTCAACGGCTTGGCCGCCGCCAACGAGGTGGTCGTCCCTGTGCAGTGCGAGTACTACGCCTTGGAGGGACTGGGCCAGCTCCTGCGCAACGTCGCCCTGGTGCAAAAGAACCTCAACCCTCGCCTGGAGCTGACCGCCATCATCTGTGTCATGTACGACGCACGAACCAACCTGTCGAGTCAGGTGGTGCGCGACGTGCGCCGGCACTTCGGAGACAAGGTCTGCCAGAACGTGGTCCCCAGGACGATCCGACTCTCCGAGGCACCCTCTTTCGGCCAGCCCATCATCGCCTTCGATCCCACCTCCCGGGGCGCCATCGCCTACCGAGAGCTGGCCAAGGAGGTGAGTGGTGGCACGCCGCGGCGGGCTGGGTAGGGGCCTTGGTGCCCTGATCCCCGCCGAAGGTACTGACGCACCCACCTCGACGCTGCGAGAGGTGGCGGTGGGGAGCATCACGGCCAACGTCAACCAGCCGCGAACCCGCTTCGACGAGGAGGCCCTGTCGTCGTTGGTGGCATCGGTGCGGGAGCTGGGGGTGTTGCAGCCGATCCTGGTGCGCCCAGCCGGGGAGGGAGCCTATGAGCTCATCGCCGGTGAACGTCGGTGGCGGGCAGCCAAGCGGGCTGGGTTGGCCACCATCCCCGCGGTGGTGCGCAGCGTCGACGAGGTGGCCTCACTCGAGCAGGCCGTGGTGGAGAACCTGCACCGCCAGGACCTCAACCCGCTCGAGGAAGCGGCGGCCTACCAGCAGTTGGTGGAGGAGTTCGGCTTCACCCACGACCAACTGGCCCAGCGGGTGGGCAAGAGCCGTGCCGCGGTGAGCAACACCCTGCGGCTGTTCCAACTCCCCCCGTCGATCCAGCGTCAGGTCGCCGACGGCCAGCTCTCGGCTGGCCATGCCCGGGCCCTCCTCGGCACGCCGGATCGTCTCTTCCAGGAGATGATGGCCCGCCGGGTGGTCACCGACGGCCTTTCCGTGCGGGCCGTCGAGGAGGCGGTCCGGGCCCACGGCGTGGGACCAGCGTCTCCGCCCCCGCCTCCTTCGCCGTCGCCCACCCAGTCGAGGGAGTCGGGCCGTAGGGGAAGGCTGCGCGACCCCGGGATGCATGAGCTCGAGGAGCTCCTCTCCGAGCACTTGGCCACCACCGTGTTGGTGGAAGAGGGGCCCAAGCGCGGGCGGATCGTGGTCGAGTTCGCCGACTTGGCCGACCTGGAGCGGATCTATCGAGCGATGACGGAAGGCACTGCGACCAACGCCCAGCGCCAGGCGTAGCTGCCGGCCTCGGGCGGGGACGAGTTACTCACAGATGTGTAGAACAGTGTGGACAACACCGGGACAGGGCCGGGAACGCCTGCGCTGATCGCTCAGAGGAAGTCGGCCAGCTCGGCCTCGAGTTGGCTCTTGCTCTTGGCCCCGACCACGCGGGCTTTGGCCTCACCGTCCTGAAAGACCACCAGGGTGGGGATGCTCATGACCTGGAAGCGGCGGCCGGTCTCGGGGTTCTCGTCTACGTTCAGCTTGGCCACGACCACCGTGCCCGCATGCTCCTCGGCGATCTGATCGAGGATGGGGGCGATCTTCTTGCACGGGCCGCACCACTCGGCCCAGAAATCCACGA
>JAUJLZ010000224.1 GCA_030447125.1 Acidimicrobiales bacterium | reverse complement strand
GCCGAGTTCTCGGTGGAGCTGCCCATGGCGAACTCGTCGAGGTTGGTCTTGCCGACGGCGATGGCCCCGGCCAGACCCAGTCGGGTGACCACGGTGGCGTCGTAGGGCGGCAGCCAGCCGTCGAGGATCCGAGACGAGCAGGTGGTGGGCACACCGAGGGTGCACAGGTTGTCCTTGAGGGCGATGGGCACGCCGGCCAGGGGCCCGGGGTCCTCACCGGCGGCCACCCGGCGGTCGATGAGGTCGGCGGCCATGCGGGCCTGGGCGTCGCTGAGCGCGTTGAAGGCGTGCACCTCGGGCTCACGCTCGGCGATGACGGCCAGGTGCTCCTCGACCACCTCCACGGCGCTGCGCTCGCCCGTGCGCACCGCGGCGGCGATCTCGCTGGCGGGCAGGTAGGTGCTCTCGTTGCGCACTACGAGGGCCCGCCCAGGGCGGGCGGCACCCGGAAGCGGTCGTCCTCCACCGAGGGCGCCGCGGCCAACACGACGGCGCGGTCGAGTCCAGGGCGGACCACGTCGTCGCGCAACACGTTGATCAGGGGCAGCGGGTGGGCCGTGGGCTGGACACCGGCGGTGTCGAGGGCCTCCACGTCGGCGGCGTGGTCGAGTACGGCGGCCAACTGGACGGTGAAGCGCTCCAGCTCGTCGTCGGTCAGCTCCAGACGGGCCAGGCCGGCCACGTAGGCCACGTCGTCACGGGTGATGCGTTCGGTCATCGCCGCCCATGGTACGCAACCGGCTGGGATCGCCCAGCCTCGGGAAGCAGAGGACCGCCGTGGCGGTGCCGCCGGTGTCTACGCTGCCGCCCATGGCCTCGGTGCGCACGCAGATCTACCTGACGGCCGAGCAGCGGACCCGCCTCGCCGAGCTGGCTCGCAGCCAGGAGACCAGCCTGGCTGCCCTCGTCCGCCAAGCGGTCGACCAGTTCCTGGGTGAGGAGAGACCCGACCCGGTGACCGCGCTCAACGCCACCTTCGCCACCATGCCTGAGCTGGATGTGCCCGAGCGGGACGAGTGGGACCGTGGTTGACCTCCTGGTCGACACCGACGTCTTCGCCGATCACGTGCGGGGCGTGCGGGCGTTCACCCCAGGGGCCAATCGAGTGTCGTACTCGGTGGTCACCCGCCTCGAGCTCTTCGCCGGCAGCCGGGCCGACGAGGAGGGCCTGCGCCTGTTGCTCGGCTCGTTCCGTGAGCTGCCCGTCGATCACACCGTGGCCGAACGGGCGGGGCGGCTACGCCGGGCGGCAGGCATCCGCACCGCTGACGCCCTGCTGGCGGCCACTGCCCTGCACCACAACCTCACCCTCATGACCACCAACCACACCCGCTTCGACGGCCTGCCGGGGCTGCGCCTGCGCAGCCCCTGACTCCAGCGGTCCGGAGATGGCTCCGGGTCAGCTCGTCACCCTCACCACGAAGTCCACCGTGCGCTTCGCCACCTCCTCCTTGTCGTGATCGAGGGTGGCCACGTGGTAGCTGTGCTCCAGGGTCACCCGCTCCACCCGG
Source organism: Acidimicrobiales bacterium (assembly GCA_030447125.1). The sequence continues at coordinate 2,221 of JAUJLZ010000224.1, read as the reverse complement.
CCGCGGACGAGGGCGGCCAGGTGGTCGCTGTTCTCGGGGCGCACGACGTGGTCCTGGCTGCTGGTCATGATGAGCACCGGGCAGGCGATGCGCGAGAGGTCGTCCTCGAGCGTGCCCAGGGCCTGGTACAGGGATCGAGCCGGCGCCAGAGGTGAGCCGTCGTAGGAGATCTCGACGGCATCGGGGTCGGCCAGGTCGGCACCCACGCCCTCGCTCACGATCTCGCCGGCGTCGAGCATCAGCCCGATCATCTCCAAGAGGGAAGGCTCAGCCGGCAGCACCAGCGGGTTGATGGCCACCAGGCCTGTGATCTCGGGGTGACGGGCGGCCAGCCAACACGCCAGGGTGGCCCCCATCGACAACCCGACCGCGGCCACGCCCGTACAGCGGGCGGCAAGATCGAGGTAGGTGGCCTCCACCGCAGCGGCCCAGTCGTCGAAGCGGGTGGGGATCATGTCGTCGATGTGGGTTCCGTGGCCGGGCAGGCGGGGCACCTCGACGGCCAGGCCGGCGGCGGCCAGGGCCTGGGCCACGGGCCCCACGGTGGCCGGCGTCCCCGTGAAGCCGTGGAGCACGAGGGCACCGCCCGCTCCACCGGGCGCCGACCAGGCCTCGGCACCGGGGATCACAGGGGCGGCCACGCCCGGCACGGTAGCGGGGACGACCGGCGGGTAGCTTGCCCGGATGCCCACCTACCCCTTCCTCAGCAACGAGTGGATCGACGCCGCCCGCCAGGTTCGTGACGAGTACCAGGGACGGACCGAGCCCGCGGGCGACGCGGTGCGCATGAACCAGGTCATCACCGACGTGCCCTTCGGCGAGGGGACCATGCAGGCCCACCTGGACACCTCGTCGGGCACCGTCGAGATGGAACTGGGCCACCTGGAGACCCCCGACGTGACCCTCACGCTCGACTACGCCACGGCCCGGGCCATCTTCGTGAACCAGGACCGAGACGAGGCCATGCAGGCCTTCATGGCCGGAAAGATCAAGGTCCAGGGCGACATGTCCAAGCTGCTGGGGATGCTCCAGGTGCCGGTCGACCCCCTGGCCGGTGAGGTGGCCGAGCGGATCAAGGCCCTCACCGAGTAGTCGGCCGGGCTCTCAGCGAGCCCTTACTTGCCCTTGAGGAAGATGTCGACGGAGGTGCCCCGCTCCACCCGGCTGCCGGGCTCGGGGTCGGTGTCAAAGGGCCGTCCCTTGGCGTTGCCCGACGCCTCACCCGGTCGCAACCCGGCGTCCTCCAGGGCCTGGTTGAGCTCGTCGAGGGTCTTGCCCACGATGTCGGGCACGGTGACCAGGTCTCGCCCCTTGGACACGACCAACGTCACCGTGTCACCCCGCGCCACGCTGGCTCCGCTGCCCGGGTCGCTGCCGATGACCACACCCCGATCGACGTCGTCGTCGAAGCGGGTGACGACGTCGGCCTCCAGGCCCTCGGCCTCGAGCTCGGCCACGGCCTGGTCCTGGGTCTGGCCCGCCAGGTTGGGAACGCGGCGAGGGGCGGGCCCGTCGGAGACCACCAGGTCGACCTCGCTGCCCTGGCGCAGCTCCCCGGGGCGCTCCACATCACCCGCCGACCAGTCGAGCACGACACCGGACTCGACCGTCTCGCTGTAGGCCGAGTCCACGTCGCCCACCACCAGCTCGGCTTGGGCCAGGGCCGACTCCGCCTCCTCCTGGGTGAGCCCCTCCAGCTCGGGAAGAGGGGTGAAGGGCGGGCCCAGGGACACGAACAGCGTCACCGTCTCCCCCTCCTCCAGCACGGTGCGGGGGGGCGGGGCCTGCCTGATCACGTGCCCCTCGGGCACGCCCTCGTTGTAGTCGGCGTCGATGCTCACCACCCACGGCTGTTCGAACCCGGCCTGGTCCTGAGCCTCGGCCAGGAGGGCCTGGGCCTGGGCCTGGGGCACGGCGCCGATCTGGGGAACCGCGGCGGTTGCCGGCTGGGCTTGGAGGTAGGCGACCAGCCCGGCGGCGGTACCGGCCAGCAGCAGCATCACCAGGACCAGCCAGGGCCAGCGCCGGCGCCGCCTGGGCTGGTCCTGATGGTCACCCCCTCCGTCGAACAGGGCCGGAACCGGCGCTTGCGTGTCGGACAGGGCCGGAACCGGCGCCTGCTTGTCGAACATCTCCAGGCCGTCGAACACCGCCGTCGGCGGTCCGGACATGGTCGTCGTCTCGGCGCCGTTGCGCTCTGGTGGGGAGGCTCCTTGGCCGG
>JAUJLZ010000223.1 GCA_030447125.1 Acidimicrobiales bacterium | reverse complement strand
TTCCTCGGGCGGGACATGGGCCACCAGCGCGACTACTCCGACGAGGTGGCGGCCACGGTCGACGCCGAGGTGCGCCGGCTGATCGAGTTCGCTCACGACGAGGCCGCCGAGATCCTGCGCACCCACCGCTCCACCCTCGACCGGCTGGCCGACACCCTCATGGAGCGCGAGACGGTCGACACCCCCCAGTTGTTGGAGATCTTCGGCGAGCTCCCGGTCTGGAACGGAGCTGGGCCCACCAGCAACGGCAGTGGCGGCGGGGTGCGGGCCGGCGACTCCGGAGGCCCTCGGGCACCCGAGCCCGCCTCGTAGGCATGGGCAGCCCGGCCGAGGAGGAAGGGGAAGTCCTCCACCCCGAGGCGCCGACGATCGACCGAGCCCGGATCGAGAAGGCCGTGCGGGAGATCCTCCTCGCCATCGGTGAGGACCCCGACCGCGACGGCCTCGACCGCACCCCCGCCCGGGTGGCCGAGATGTACGCCGAGGTCTTCGCCGGCCTGGGAACCGATCCCGGCGACCACCTGGCCACGACCTTCGCCGCCGGCCACGACGAGATGGTCATGGTGCGCGACATCGCCCTGGTGTCGTTGTGCGAGCACCACCTGGCGCCGTTCATCGGCCAGGCCCACGTGGCCTACATCCCGAGTGACGACGGACGCATCACCGGGCTGTCCAAGCTGGCCCGGTTGGTGGAGGGGTTCGCCCGCCGGCCCCAGGTCCAGGAGCGCCTGACCACCCAGGTGGCCGAAGCCCTGGAGGCGGTGCTTGCGCCCCGGGGGGTGTTGGTGGTCATCGAGGCTGAGCACCTGTGCATGTCCATGCGAGGCGTACGCACGCCCGGGGCCACGACGGTCACGTCGGCCGTGCGCGGCCTCTTTCGCGACAACCCCGCCACCCGGGCCGAGGCCATGGCCTTCATCCATCGCCGCTGAGGCGGGCCTCCGGGCGCCGGGGACCGTCCTTCTGAGGGGTACCTTTGCTTCTGTGGTTCCTCTGGTCATGGGCGTGTTGAACGTGACGCCCGATTCGTTTTCTGACGGGGGTTGCTGGACTGATCCTGAGGCGGCCGTAGCTCGCGGTCTGGCCATGGTCGCGGAGGGGGCCGACGTCATCGACGTGGGTGGGGAGTCCACCCGTCCTGGAGCCGAGGCCGTAAACGAGGCCGAGGAGCGCCGCCGGGTCCTGCCGGTGGTCGAGGCCCTGGCCTCCCACGTCCGGGTGTCGATCGACACCCGCAAGCCAGGCGTGGCCGAGGCCGCCGTCGAGGCCGGTGCCGCCCTCGTCAACGACGTGTCGGCGTCGTTGTGGCCGGTGGTGGCAGCTGCAGGTCCCGAGGTCGGCTGGGTGGCCATGCACATGCAGGGCGAGCCGGCGACGATGCAGGCCCAGCCCCGCTACCACGACGTGGTCGCCGAGGTGGGTTCGTTCCTGGTGGCTCGGGCCGAAGCCGCCCGCTGCGCCGGTGTGAGCGAGGTGTGGGTTGATCCCGGCATCGGCTTCGGCAAGTCACTCGACCACAACCTGACCCTGCTGGCCCACCTGCGCGACCTCGTGGCTAGCGGTTTCCCGGTCTTGGTGGGGGCCAGCCGCAAGGGCTTCCTCGGTGCCCTCCTCGGTGGCGCCGCCAGCGACGACCGGCTGGAGGGCTCGCTGGCCGTGGCGGTGTGGGCGGCCACGGTCGGAGTGGGCATGGTGCGGGTGCACGACGTGGTCGCCACCGTCGACGCCCTGCGCCTGGTCGGCGACGCCACTCCCGCTCCGGTCTGAGTGGTGACGAGAACGATGGTGAAGGATCAGCGGTGAAGGGGAAGTGGGCCGAGGGGATGCCGCCGCGCCACTTTGCCTGGATCATCAGGGACCGCTTGGCGGTGTGCGAGCGCATCGGGGGCTACGGGCCCAGTCATCGCCGGGTCCGCCGGGCCGAGGAGATCGTCTGGGTCAAAGCCCAGGGCTTCACCTGCGTGGTCAGCACGTTGGCGTCTCCGCACAACCTGCACGCCTACGACGAGGCCGGCCTGCCCTCGCACCACCTCCCCCTGGGCGCGCCGGTCGACCTGGCTGTCGGGCTCCAGGCCGTCTTCGTCGAGATCCGGGCCCGGGTGGTGGCCGGGGAGCGTGTGCTGGTCCACGACGACGACGTGGGCGACCGCGTGCAGGGCGTGTTGGCCGGGTACCTCGTCCATGCCGGCCTGGTCCCCGAGCAGACCCGGGCCATCGCCATGATCGAGCGACTCCTGCAGCGGCCCATCGGACCGCCGGGTCGCGAGCTCGTGGCCTTGGCCCAGCAACTGGGGGTCGGTCCGTGACCGGCGAGCGCATCGAGCTGCGGGGCCTGCGGGTGCTCGGCCGTTGCGGTGCCGGAGCAGCCGAGCGGGCCGTCCCCCAGCCCCTCGAGATCGACCTCGACCTCGTGGCCGACCTGGCTGCGGCGGCAGCCAGCGACGATCTGGTGGACACGGTGGATTACGGGCGGGTGGGCGACGTGGTGGCCAGGGTGGTGGCGGACCACGCCGTCACCCTCCTCGAGCACCTGGCCCAGCGCATCGCCGACGCCGTGTTCGCAGACGACGGGCGCATCGAGGCCGTGGAGGTGGTGGTCCGCAAGCTGCGCCCTCCCGTGGCCCACGACCTGGCCTCGGCCGGGGTGCGTCTCGTGCGCTCCCGATAGGTGCGCGAACCCGTGCGGGCATTCCTCGGGTTGGGTTCGAACCTGGGAGACCGCGAGGCCCACCTGGGGGCGGCCGTGGCGAGCGTGCCCGACGTGGTGGCCGTCTCCCCCGTCTACGAGACCGAGCCGGTCGGTGGCCCCTCGCAGGGCCGCTACCTCAACGCCGTCGTCGAGCTGGCCACCGAGCGCTCGCCCCGCCAGCTCCTGGTTGTGGCCAAGGAGCTGGAGCGACAGGCCGGGCGGATGCCCGGAGCGCGCAACGGGCCGCGGCCGCTCGATGTCGACGTGCTCCTGGTGGGCGACCTCAGCGTCGACGAGCCCGACCTGATCGTGCCCCACCCCCGCATGTGGAAGCGTCGCTTCGTCGTCGCCCCCCTCGCCGATCTGGCCCCCGAGCTCGTGCCCCCCGACGTCTGGGAGGCCAGTCAGGGTGATGTCCGCCCCTTTGCGGTCGCCCCTTCTCCGTTCGCCCCCACGGTTGGCGGTGAGCCACGGCGGTAGGCTCGCTCCTGCGAACGGCACCCGAGGATCGGGGCTGGAACGTAGGGGGTCGGACATGCGGGTGATCAAGCGGACCGGTGAGCTGGCGGCGGCGCTCGACGAGCAGCGCTCGACCGGCCACCGGGTGGGCCTGGTCCCCACCATGGGTGCCCTCCACGACGGTCACGCCAGCCTGATCGAGCGCGCCGCCGAGGAGCGCGATGTCGTGGCCGTGAGCATCTTCGTCAACCCCCTGCAGTTCGTCGCCGGTGAGGACCTGGACGACTACCCCCGTGCTCTGGAGGCTGACCTCGTGGTGGCCGAGAAGGCAGGAGCGGCCCTCGTGTTCACCCCCACGGGCGCGGAGATGTTCCCCGGAGACCAGCGGACCACCGTGCACGTGGCTGACCTCGGCGATGTCCTCGAAGGGGCCAGCCGGCCCGGCCACTTCGACGGCGTCGCCACGGTGGTGACCAAGCTCTTGGCCCTGGCCGGTCCCTGCCGGGCCTACTTCGGCGAGAAGGACTTCCAGCAGCTCGTCGTGGTGCGCCGGCTGGTGGCCGACCTGTCGCTGCCGGTCGAGGTGGTGGCCTGCC
>JAUJLZ010000222.1 GCA_030447125.1 Acidimicrobiales bacterium | reverse complement strand
TGACGTCGAGTGCTTGAGTCGGCGTCGAGTTACACCACCTCGCGGGATGCGATCAGTCGTCATGGCGGGAAACGCCGCAGCCCACGGAGCCGAGGTGCCTCCTAGCGCCCAGGACTTCGCGTTCACTGAGGGACCGCGCATCCTCGTGTGGCTAGACAGCGTTATCGAAAGCGCGAAATGATTGACGGGTTCCAGTTCAGCGGCGGAGGCGTTCCCGCTGCTGCGCCTCCCCATACCGCACAACCGGACCATCACGTAGCCGCCGTAGTTCGGCACTTCCCGTGCACCCGATAACCACTAGGTCCCGGTGGACAAAGGACGCGTCGCCTAGGACCGGACGACGCACGGCAGGGGTGACGGGTGCAGGACCCGCAACCCTTACGAGCAATTTGAGGGCTCGCGCTCACCGGGGCACTCCCTTACAAGCCGAGGCTCATGCTGTCCATCGGCTCCCACTCCTGCTTTCTCAACTCCCGACTCGCCAGCCGGTCAACTGAGAGCCGCACGCCGGCAAGCTGCGCAGACTGAGCCGGCGTGGCCGGAGGACGTTCGAGGGGGTCGCCAACATCGTTGATCCCCCAGCGGGCACGGTAGCTCGCTACTGCAGCTGCGGCGTCTCGCCACGCTTGGGCTGGCTTCGTCTCCGCAGGTGCCGGTCCTATGAATCGAAGCAGATGGTCAGGCGGATCCGCTTCATCACCCTCGGCCACGACCTCCGCCTGTCGTCGGATTGCCTCCTTCAGTTCTGCGGCTCGCCGCATCCGATGACGCTGGTCTCCCAGCACTCCGGGAATGGACTCCGCCGTGGCCTCACCATGTCTACCTTCTGGTCGGCTCCCGAGGCGGCCACCACGAAGTAGGACGAGTAGCCTCCGCCGCCAGCCGGTTTCCTCACACTTGTGCTCACTCGTGCCAGGTGGCTGCCGGAGATCCTGCCTCACCGCTCCCTCTCCGCTCACGCCGGCTGAGCGATCCCTGGCTTCTCGGGTCGCCAGAGCCACCTGGCGGCCGAGTTCGTCGCGCTCACGCCAGAGCTCACCCAGGCGATCCCGTTGCCGCTGACGTTCCTCGAGGAGTGCCTCGTCGGTGGCGAGGCGCTTGGCTGCCGAACGCCCCAGCCAGCCGGCAACTTGGTCGACGTCGGGTTCCGGCTCGTCGCCCAGGTGATCCTCCACCTCGTCGGCGTCGGGGCCCGCCACATACAGGTGATTGGAGAGCCGGCCCCGGCTGAGGCCCACGTAGCCCGCCTCTCGGTAGAGGCGGTCAGATCCCAGGAGAAAGGCGCGGTCGACGGTCATGCCCTGGGCCTTGTGGATCGTCAGCGCGTACGAGTGGTCGAGGTATCCCTCCTCCAGGTACCACTCCGGCAGCTCTCGCCGAGCCCCATCGTTGGTCTGGATAGTCAAGGAGCGGTTATAGACGGCGACTTCGGTCACGGTAGCGAGGGTGCCGTTGATTACCCCAAGGCGACGGTCGTTGTGCAGGCAGACCACTTGGTCTCCCTGCGCGAACGACTTCTCATCGACGACCAGCTCGGGCCCGCCCACCAGTCCGGCCTGCACTCGGTGTTGGCGGGCCCGGGCATTGAGGTCAGCCACGTCTCGGTGACGGGCGGCGACCATGACCGCGTGTTCACCGGCCTTCGCCGCGCCCCACCAGTCGTTGGCCAGGGTCTGGCGCACGTCCTGACCGCTCTCGGCCACGACGACCCGGCCATGGCCGTCCATGGCGGCGATCGCCTCGGCCACGTCACCCTCCCGGAGGTCGTCCAGCGCCTCTCGTTCCCACAGTTCACGCTGGCGGCGGTTGTCCACCAGCTCGATGGCGTCCAGGCGCCGGACCAGGCCGGAGAAGGCACCCCCGGCCTCGATCTCGGGTAGCTGGCGGTGATCGCCCACCAACACGACCTTGGCCCCGCCCCTTTCCGCCGCGGCCAGCACCCGGGCGAGTCGGCGGCTGTCCACCATGCCGGCCTCGTCGAGGACCACCACGCTGCGCTCGTCCAACTCGCCCCCGGGTGCCTCGACGTCGGCCAGGAAGCGAGCCAGGGTGCCCGAAGGGATTCCCGACGCGCCCTGCAGCTCGGCGGCTGCCCGAGCGGCCAGGGCCACCCCGCAGACCCGGTAGCCGCAGGACCGCCACGCCTCGGCAGCCGCGGCCAGGGCGAAGGTCTTGCCGCTGCCCGCCTTGCCGACCACGACGTCCACTCCCGCTCCTGAGGTGGTGACGCGCTCGACCATGGTCGCCTGGCTGGGACTCAGCGTGGGCCGAGCGGCGACAATCGCAGCGACAAGCCCTTCGGGTACGACGCCGGCCTTCGTCGCTTGGCGGGCAACGGCAGCGTCGAGCAACGCCCGCTCGACGGCCAGCATCTCAGGAGTGGACCAACGGCGATCGTCGCGGCCCCGCTGTTCCTTGTGCTCGCCTGCCTGGCTTTCGCCAATCAGAGTGACGACCGCATCGGAGGCCACGAAGCGCTCGGCGAGGCCATCCACGAGATCGACGGTTACGGGAGCACCGGTGGGAAGGTTCTCGCACAACCCCCGGACCACGTCACGACGATCGAAGCTGGCGGCCCGGGCGGTCAGCCCGTCGGGGCTGCCCAACACGGCCAGAGTGCGCTTCACGCCGTGCTTGTCGACCTGGGGGAGGTCATGGCCGAGCCAGGTCTGGATTTCGTGAGGGTCGAGACCCAGTGCCTCGGCTCGGGCCACCCAGCCCTGGCGCAGGCCCTCGGCGTCTACGCCGTAGTCCTTGGCCCGCCGGGTGGCCAGAGTCGCCACCTGGGCTGCCTTGGAGGACTCCTCGCCACGCTCCGCCATGTGCGCCTCGATCTCGACCCTGCGCCGGGAGAACTCCCGAAGCACGGATCGAGAGACGCCGGCGATGTCGGCCTGACCGTTGCGGACCTCTGTCCACGAGACGCCCAGGCGGGCCGAGAGCTCGCCTCGCAGCACGGCCTGGTAGACGAAGCCGGTGGTGCGGGCGTATCGGTACAGCGATCGGGAGTCGAGCGTCCCCCAGAACCCTTCGGCGGTGCGTACCGCATTGGCCACCAGGCAGTGGGTGTGCATCTGAGGATCGCCCGCCCGAGAGGTCCGGTGGCGAAAGGCCGCAGCTGTGAGCCCCACGGCGGGAAGGAACTCCATCTCACCCTCATGCCGGCGCCGGGTGAAGACAGCGTGGTGCTCCAGGTACGACAGCGCGGCATCCACCGCCACCTCGTGGGCAGCCACCACCTCGGCGTCGATTCCGCCTGAGCCGATGGCGTAGAGCACCGACACGGACTTCGGTGCCGAGAACGTCAGGTCGAACCCAGGCACCCTCGGACGCCTCGCCGTACCCGCACGGGTCCGCTGCTCCCCCGTCGCCGGGTCCACGCCGGCCAGCACCAGGCGCAGGTGCTCGGGGGTGACCTCGCCGGAGACGCCGAAGGCCGACGCGCCTCGGCCCGCCCAACGGCCAGGCGCTTCTCCCGATCCCAGGTAGTAGTCCTCAGCCCCGCCGGCGACCTTGTCGAGGTAGTAGCCCTCCTGACCGATCCCGAGGCGACCGATGCTCAGCACGAGCCCGCCAACGGGCTGACGCCATTGCCCTTCCAGCCACACCTCGACAACCCCAAGGAGTGGATGGTCGGCGTCGCCCCTCACATCGGGGCTCACGACGCCTCTCATAGGCTGGATGATCGTGCGAACTGACCTTGCGGCATCGGGCCCAGCGCCAGTCGAACGGATGCACTGGTCCACCTCGCCCAGCGAAGGTCCTCCGACTTGTTGGAACCGCAGCCGACACCGCC
>JAUJLZ010000221.1 GCA_030447125.1 Acidimicrobiales bacterium | reverse complement strand
CCAGCGCCGGCAGGATCGTCCAGGTGATCTCCAGCTTGGTGCTGCCGTGGAACTGGACGGGCATCTCGTCGTCGTCGTCGCCGGCCCGACGGCGGTAGCGCAACACGAAGTATACGATCGCGCCTTCGACCAGGATGAAGACGGCCACGGCCACCCACACCACGGGCATGAACAGGTCGTCGATCGTCTCGGCGAAGGTGCCGGCGGGATCTAGCGTGTCCTGGGGGGCGTCTTCAGAACAGCTGCCTGCCACCAGGGCGACGACCAGCCCGAGAAGGGCGAGCTTGGTTCGTCGAGCCATGGTGCGGACAGGGTGGCCGACGGGAGCGCCTTGCGCCAAGTCACCCACCTCCTTCGCCCGACGGGCCCGCCGGTAGCTCTTCGCTGGGCTCGGTGCCTTCCTCGAGCTCGGTGCCTTCCTCGCCCGAGGCGCCGTGGTCGGCCCCCTCTTCGGCCTCGTGCTCCTCGAACTCCCGCTCCCCGGCCACGGCGGCCACGATCCCGCTGCCGAGCAACCCGACGACCCCGAGGACCACGATGACGGTCAGCAGTGATGAGCTCACCCGGGGGCGGGCGTTCAACAGCACGGCGACGCCGAAGATCACGGTGGCCACCACGATGGCGACCACGGTCGAACCCGTCTGGGACACCGCCAGCAGGACCCGCGAGAAGGCGATGACGGCCACGGCGATGCCGATGAGGGCCAGGGCCGGCAGCTCCACGGGGAACATGATGCGGTTGCGCAAGCGCTGGTTGACGGCGGCATCGGCGGTGGAGCGCTCGGCCCAGCTCTGCACCATCCACTCCACCAGGGTGACGGCGAGGATGGCCACCCCGACGTAGAACAGCGCACCGCCCAGGGCCAGGCCGATCATGCACACGGCGGCACCCAGGGCGGCCAGGGCCGGCCACGCCGCCGCGAAGCGGGTGGCGGCGGGCCGGTGCTCGGCGGCAGCACTCCCGGCCGTGGTGGAGGCCACGTCCCCGTCGCGCAAGCTGATCGAGGTCACCCCCAAGATCACGCCAGCCACGGCGGTGAAGCCCAGCACCAGGGTCCCGTAGAGCTCCCCGCCGCTGGTGAGCAGGTAGGCCAGTGCCCCCACCACGCCGAGCGCCACCACCCCGAACCAGAAGCGCGACCCGGTGTTGACCATCAGCCAGTCCTCCGCTTCGGGGGCGAAACGGGGGTCATGGTCCGCCCTCCAAGAACCAGATGCTGAACCAGATCACGAAACCGGCGGCCACGCTGAAGTGCCAGAAGGCGGCGGCGCTGACCATCAACTCCCGGTTGTCGGGCGAGAACTGGCCACCCAGGGCCCGGAAGCCCACGACCACGAAGGCCACGATGGCGGCGATCACCACCAACAGATGCGTGACGGTGACGGCGAACATGGTGGTGGCGAAGCGGGAAGACTCGGCCGCGATGTCAAGGGCAGCCCAGGAGAAGGACAGGGCGTTGACGAAGGCCAAGCCGAGCACGATGGTCAGGCCGATGGCCACGTAGGCGCTGCGCCGGTCACGTCCGTCGATGGCCGAGACCGACCACTGGGCGGTGAACGACGACATGAGCAGGGTCAAGTACCCGACGAAGAGCGGCACGTTGGGGATGACGACGTCGTCGGGCGGCCACGCCTCACCGCCTGCCTCGACCAGGTCCCGAGCTGAGAAGTAGCCCGCCAGCAACCCCCCGAACAGCGCCGTCCCGGCGGCGATGACGAAGATGGTGCCCACGAGCAGGACGTTGCGCCGCCCGATCTCGGGCGCCGGGGGCAGGGCGGGCAGCACCCCCGCTGCCGCGCTGGGCGCGCTCACGCCGTCACCCCCCGGTCCTGGTCCTCGGTGGCCGCCGAGTCCTCTCGGTTGCGCTGGTCGGCCACCGGCCAGGCCGAGGTCATCGGGGGAAGCTCGGACGTGAAGTTGCCCGGCGGCGGGGGCGAGGAGGTGGCCCATTCCAAGGTGGAGCCCTCCCAGGGATCCCCGAGGGCCCGGGTCCCGGCCTTGCCCTTGCGGCCGGCTCGGGCCACCAGATGGACCACGACCACGACCAGGCCGAGCGCGGCCATGGCTCCCCCGGCGACGCTGGCCAGGTTGAGGGCGGTGATCAGGGGCTCTTCGTCGAAGCTGGCGGCGCCCAAGAGCTGGTCGGAGAACAGGCCGGTCACCAGATCGGGGGCGGCCAGCAGGATGACCCCCCAGAACGTCAGTGCGAAGGCGGCGGTGCCTGCCCCTTCGCCGAGGTGCACTCCCCAGATCTTGGGGGCCCAGTACCACATGGCCGCATAGGCCCCCAGCACGGCGCCGCCGAAGAGGGTGTAGTGGACCTGGGCCGCGGCCCACACCGTGCCGTCGAGCTCCAGGCCGGGAATGACCTGGATGGCACCGGCCAAGGTTCCGAGGAAGACGTGGACCCCGGCCCCCAGCGCCATCAGCAGCGCCGCCTTGCGCGAGAAGCGACCCCGTCGCACGGTGTCACCGAGCACCCCCAGCAACGCCAGGGCGGGGAGCAGGGCGGCCAGCCCGGCAACGACGTAGAGCAGGTCGTCGGTGTAGGCCCCCACCTGGGCCCAGGCGCCGAAGCCGAGCAGGCCGAGGGACCCGAGAGCGGCGATGCCGATGCTGTTTCGTCGCAGGCGGCTCCGGGTGAGCACGGGGACGATCTCGGCGGCCACCCCGGCGGCAGGCACGACCAGGAGGTACACCTGGGGGATGGACCAGAACCAGTCGATCTGGCCGGCGGGATCGAGACTGGCCAGGTCGGCACCGAAGTGGTGGTGGATGAACAGCTCGATGAGGCGGGCCAGCAGGACCGGGGTGGCCAGCAGCGCCATGCCGCCGCCCACCACCATGGACCAGGTGAACAGCGGGGTGCGCAGCATGGTCATGCCCGGCGCCCGCAGCGTGACAGCGGTGGTGAGGATGCTCACCAGGGCCAGGCACGTCGACACGGCCAGCAACGCCAGGCTGAGCAGGTACAGGTCGGTGCCGATGGCGCTCCCGCCCTCGAGACCGCCGTCGGCGGCGTAGGCGCCGAGCAGCATGATCCCGCCGATGACGTAGCTCCACAGCGCGGTGGCCGACCCTCGGGGGAAGGCGATGTCGGCAGCACCGATCTGCAGCGGCACCAGGTAGGTGGCCAGACCCAGGAAGAACGGGACCAGGAACAACAGCACCGTCACCTCGCCGTGCAGGGTCTGGAGCTGGGCGAAGGCATCCCCGCCCAGGACCTGCAGGCCGGTGTCGATGCGCTCGGCGCCGAGGACCCCTCCGGCGGCGCTGCCGACCAACAGGAAGATCAGGGCGAACGCCAGGTAGAGGCGGCCCACGACCTTGTGATCGGAGGTGGTCAGCCACAGGGCAGGCCCGGTGAGGTCCCGGATCGGCGGCGTCCCGGCCGGGCCCTCCACGGCGGTGGTGATGGCCACGGGGCGGGACTGGGTCTCGGGGTCGGTCATCGTCATGGGCTGCTCACCGCACGAGCTGGTCGAGGGCCATGGCCCCGAACAGCAAGCTGATGTAGGAGATCGACCAGTGGAACAGGCGCATGGCCCGCTCGGGCGAGGGCGCCCGCAAGAGCTCCAGGGCAAACCAGGTGAACAGCGCCCCGAGCACCACCGCCGCCGCCACGTAGAGCAGGCCCATGCCGGCGATGGGGGCAAAGGCAAGGGTCAGGCCCCACATCACCAGGCTGTAGGCCAGGATGCGCACGGCGGTGGCGTGCAGGCTGGCCACGGCCGGGAGCATGGGCACGTCGGCCGCGGCGTAGTCCTCGCGGTAGCGCACGGCCAGGGCCCAGAAGTGCG
>JAUJLZ010000220.1 GCA_030447125.1 Acidimicrobiales bacterium | reverse complement strand
GGCCAAGCTCGCTGCGCTCGGTTGGCCTGTCAGCTGAAGCGGCGCATGTGGACGTTGAGGACCAGGCCGAGGGCGGCGCACGTGGTCACCATCGACGAGCCACCGTAGGAGAGCAAGGGAAGGGGTAGGCCCGTGATGGGCATGATGCCCATGCTCATGCCCAGGTTCTCGAACACCTGGAACAACAGCATGGCCAACACGCCGGCGCACACCAGGGTCCCGAAGCTGTCCTTGGCCAGCAGGGCGGTGCGCCACACCCGCCAGATGATCACGCCGTAGAGCACCACCAGCGTGGCCGAGCCGGCGAAGCCCAGCTCCTCGCCCACCACGGTGAAGATGAAGTCGGTCTGCTGTTCAGGTACAAAGCCCAACTTGGTCTGGGTGCCCTCGTAGAGCCCTTTGCCGAAGAGCCCGCCGGCGCCGATGGCGGTCTCGGCCTGCTCGCCCTGGAAGCCCGAGCCCCTGCCGGTCTCCTTGCCTGACCGGGCGAAATCGGTGAGCCGCTCGCGCTGGTAGTCGTCGACCTGGTCGAAGTGGAACATGGCCACCACCGCCAGGACGCCGATGGTGACCAGGGCGGCCAGGTGCCGGGCCCGGGCACCGGCCACCACCAGCACCCCGAGCAGGATGGCCACCAGCACCAACATGGAGCCCATGTCGGGCTGCAGCAGCACGAGGACGGCGGGGAGCCCGGTGATGGCGGTGCACACCACGAGACGCTGGCGGGCGAGGGGGCTGCGCCCGCTCGAGCAGATGGCAGCCAGCACGACGATGACCGCCAGCTTGGCCAGCTCGGCCGGCTGCAGCTGGAACGATCCCAGCTGGAACCACGACTGGGCCGCGTTGACCTCCGTACCGAGCGGGGTGAGCACCAGCACCAACAGCCCCACCGCGGTGAGGTAGCCCATGGCGGCAAAGTCCCGGTAGGTCCGGTAGTCGATGGCCACCACCACAGCCATGACGACCAGACCGAGGGCGAGAAAGGCGGCTTGGCGCTTGAGTTGGGCGTAGGGGTCCTCCCCGGCCTCGGCCAGGCTGGTGCGGGTGGCCGAGAACACCATCAACAGGCTCAGGGTGGCGATGGCCAGGGCGGCGCCCAGCAGCGGCCAGTCGAGGTGGCGCCACGGTGCCGTGGGGTCGCGGCGCAAGACGGCGCCGAGGCCACGGGGGGCGGCGGTGGTCTGCATCAGGCCCGGCTTCCGCCGGCGGCCGGCTTTACCGCCTCGGGTTCCTCCAAGCCCGACAGCGACCCCAGGACACTGCGGGCCACCGGGGCCGCCCACGTCGAGCCGAAGCCGGCCCGCTCCATGACCACGCTGATGGCGTAGCGGGGGTCACCGGCGGGGGCGAAGGCGGCGAAGAGGGCGTCGTCGCGCCGGTCGCCCCCGGTCTGGGCCGTACCCGTCTTGCCCGCCACCGGGTAGGCCTCGTGAGGGAAGCCGGCGAAGGCGTTGTAGGCCGTGCCCTTCGGGTCGGCCGACTGGGTGGCGCCGATCAACCCGTCGAGGACGGGGTCGCGGGCGCCGGCCGGCAGCTCCACCTGGGCGCCCACCCTTGGCTCGATCTCGCGGATGAGCGTGCCGTCCTGGTCCTGGACCCGCAGGGCCAGGTTGGGCTGGTAGCGGGTCCCGCCGGTGGCAAAGGTGGCGTAGGCGTTGGCCAGCTGGATGGGCGTGACGGCCACGTCACCTTGGCCGATGGCCAGGTTGACGTTGTCGCCGATGAACCAGTCGCCGCTGAGGAACGCATCGGGGTTGGCCTCGTACTGAGCCGCCCGCACCGCGGGGCTGGCCAGCCGCCCCGCCGCCTCCACCGGCAGCCCCACCCCCGTCTTGGTCCCAAAGCCCAGGAGCGAGGCCATGTCCTGCATCGGGGTCTCCCCCAACCGCTCCCGTTGCTGCCACATGCGCGCCCCCAAGTCGTAGAAGTAGGTGTCGCTGGAGACGGTGATGGCCCGGCGCAGGTCGACGTCTTTGTAGGCAGCCCGCCCGGCGTTCTGGCGCCCGCAGCCCCGGGCGCAGTCGGGGATGGTGTACACGCCTGGGTCGTTGATGGTGGCCAGGGGATCGATGAGGCCGGCCTCCATGCCGGCCAGGGCCGTCACCAGCTTCCAGGTGGAGCCGGGGGCGTAGAGGCCGAGCAAGGCCCGGTTGACGAAGGGGGTGCCCTGGGCCGGGTCGGTGAGGGCGGCGAACTGCTCGGGGGTGATCTCGTAGATGAAGTCGGCGGGGTTGAACGTGGGCCACGAGGCCATGGCCGCCACGGTCCCCTCCTTGACGTCGAGGACCACGGTGGAGCCGCCGAAGATGACCGGCTCGCCGCTCTCGGGGTCGCGGTGCCTCTGGGTCTTCACCATGCCCTCGGCCAAGGACTGCTCGGCCGCCTGCTGCGCCTCCAGGTCGAGCGACAGCACCACGTCGTCGCCCTGGACCGGCTCGCGCCGGCTGAGCTCACGGATGGGCACGTTGTCGGCGTCCACTTCGAGCACGACCTCGCCGTCGACTCCCCGCAAGTCGTCCTCGAAGGCCCGTTCGATGCCGTCTTTGCCGATGCGCGAGGCGCGGCGGTAGCCCGCTGGCGCGTCGGGCCCGCCGGCTGCGTCCAACTCCTCGGCGTTGATGGCCCCCACGTAGCCCAGGACATGGGCGGCGAGGGTGCCGTGGGGGTAGGCCCGCACGGCGAGCTGGCGAGCTTGGACCCCCGGGAGCTCGCTCTGGCGCTCCCGCACCTCGACCAGCACCTCCTCGTCGACGTCCTCGGCCACGGGCACGGGGGTGAAGGGGCCGAGGGTGGTATCGGCCAGGGCCGCCTCGAGCATCGACGGGGGCTGGTCGACTATGGCGCCAAGGCGGGCGAAGACCGCCTCGGCTTCGCCGTCTTCGAGCGTGTTGAGCTCGGCCCGGTCGATGAGGACCACGTTGGACGCCCGGTTGGCGACCAGGACCTCACCGTCGCGATCGAGGATGCGCCCCCGGGGGGCGGGCAGGGGGACGACCCGCTGCTGGTTGCGCTCGGCCGCCAGCTCGTGCTCACCGGCGGTGAGCACCTGGAGGAACCACAAGCGGGCGAACAGGGCGGCGAAGAGCGACACCGCCACCACGGCCACGATGCCCAGGCGCAGGCGCGGGGAGTCGGCCGTCATGGCTGGATCGCCCTCATCGCAGGACCGGGCCCGACACGGGATGGGGGGTGACGGCCCAGCGCATGACGCGCAGGGCAAGGGGGCTCAGCAGGGCGTTCAGGACCCCCACCATGGCGGCGACGGGGGCCAGACGCAACGACACGAGGTGTTCTTGGCCCAAGACCAGGCCCAACACGGCGAAGAGCACCACCCCACCGACGCTGGCCACAAAGGTGGTCAGCACGGGGATCCACCGGCTGGTGTGCAGGATGGTCGAGCCGAACGCGCCGACGGCGTAGGCCACCAGGCTGTAGGCCAGGGCCGACAGTCCGAAGGGGGTCTGGAGGAAGCAGTCGGCCAGCAGTCCGGTGCCGAAGCCGATCGCCGCACCCCGATCGGCACCACTGCTGAGGCCGGCGACGATGGCCAACAACAACAAGACGTCGGCGGCCACGCCGAAGACCCGCAACTGCGGGAACACGGCGGTGTGGAGCACGACGGCGCCGAGCAGCACCGGCGGCAGGCGGGTGGCGGTGGTCATCGAAGCGACGTCCGCAGGACCGATACGAGCCGGAGCTGGGCCAAGTCGGCGATGGGGCGGACCTCGACCCGGCGCTGGAGCTGGCCCGGAGCGGCCTCGACCATGGTCACCCGGCCCACCGGGATGTCGGGCGGGAACATGCTGC
>JAUJLZ010000219.1 GCA_030447125.1 Acidimicrobiales bacterium | reverse complement strand
CAGCTCCACTCAGATGAACGTGGCCCGGGTGGTGGGCCCGGCCCTGGGCGGCCTGTCCTTCGCCGCCTTTGGAGCCGCCTCGGTCTTCGCCATCAACGCCGTCACCTACCTCTTCGTGATCGCCGCCGTGTTGGCCGTGCGCATCCCGCCCGTTCAGGCCGCCGCCGGTGACGTCGCCTCCGGGTGGCGCCGACTCGCCGGCGGCTTCGCCGTCGCCCGTCGCGACCCGCTCGTTGGTCGTTGCCTGGTGATCATGGCCGCCTTCGCCTTTTTGTGCATGCCCTTCATCGGCCAGATGCCCACGGTGGCCTCCCGCAACCTCGGCATCGACCCGTCCAGCACCGCCTACGGCCTGCTCTACACCTGCTTCGGCCTCGGGGCCATCGTGGGGGCGGTGTCCATCGGGACCTTCCTGGCCGGGTGGTCCCGGCCCCGCCTGGTGCGCCAGGGCCTGGTCGGCTTCGCCATCTCGCTCGGGGTCTTCGCCGCCCTCCGGACGCCGGCGCCGGCCTACGCCGCCGCCCTGGTGGTCGGCTTCTTCTACTTCGCCATGGTCACGGCACTATCGGTGGTGCTCCAGGAACGGCTGGCCGATGCCGTGCGGGGACGGGTCATGGCCCTGTGGGTGATGGCCTTTGGCGGGACCATCCCTCTGGGCCTGCTCGTGGCCGGGCCACTGGCCGAGCGCACCTCGATCAGTCTGGTCATGGGCTACGGCGTGGTGGCTGCCCTGGCCCTGGCCGCCTACGCCCGACTCGAGGCGGCGGGAAGGGCCGCGATCAGGCCGGCGCCGGCGTCGACAGCCGGGCCGCCAGTCGCTCCAGACCTGCCACCCGGCTGCCCTTGACCAGCACGACGTCACCCTCGCCCAGCGGCCCCAGGGTGTCGATCACGTCATCGGCGCAGGCCACCACGTCACCGCCGAACGCCGCCTCGCCCACCGCCAACACTCGGATCCCGAGCTCGGCGGCCAGCGCCGCCACCGCCCGGTGCTCCCGCTCCGACACGTCGCCCAGCTCCGCCATGGTGCCGAGCACGGCGATCCGACGCCGGGCATCGAGCTCGGCCAGAGCCCGCAGGGCGCCAGCCACCGACACGGGGTTGGCGTTGTAGGCGTCGTTGAGGATCAGCGCTCCCGTCGGAGAGCGCACCAGGTCCATTCGCCAGGGCGAAAGCGACGCCCGGGCCAGGCCGCCGGCCACGTCGGCGGGCTCGACCTCACTGGCCAGAGCGGCGGCCGCCGCGGCCAGGGCGTTGGCGACCTGGTGACGGCCGCGGACCCCAAGGCGGACATGAGCATCACCCCATGGCGATCGGAGTCGGAACGACGGCCGCAACTCGCCGTCGAGGTGGATGTCCGTGGCCGTCACGTCCGCCCCGGGTGCGAGCCCGAAGCGCAGGACCGAGGCGCTGGTGGCCTCGGCCATGGCCGTCACCAGGGCATCGTCAGCGTTGAGCACGGCGGTTCCGCTGGCCGGGAGCGACTCGACCAGCTCGGCCTTGGCCTGGGCCACCTGGCCGAGGGTGCCGAAGGTCTGGGTGTGGACCAGTCCGACGATGGTGACCACGCCGACGGTGGGCTGGGCCAGCTCACACAACAGGCGCAGGTCGCCCGGCGCCCGGGCGCCCATCTCGACCACCGCCACCTCGGTCCCGCCGGGGGCGTTGACGAGGGTGAGAGGGACACCCAGCTCGTTGTTGAACGAGCCGGTACTCGCCGACGTCCGCCAACGGGCGCCCAGAGCCGAGGCCAGTAGGTCCTTCACCGAGGTCTTGCCCACCGAACCGGTCACGGCCACCACCCGGTCGCTGAGGCGGGACCGGGCGTGGCGACCGAGGGCGGCCAGCGCCGTCCCGGTGTCGTCGACCACCACGGAGGTGCCGTATGGCGGCGGTCGGGCACTGAGGAAGGCCGTCGCGCCGGCGGCGAGGGCATCGGGAATGAAGTCGTGGCCGTCGCGCTCGGCCACGACGGGCACGAACAACTCGCCCCTGCGCACCCGGCGGGAGTCGATGGTGGCTCCCTCCACCTCCACGTCGGGGCCGATCAGCTCGCCGCCCGTCACCCGGGCCACCTCGGAGGTCCACCACCGCATGGCCCGCTACCGTGCCACACCCGTGGTCGACGTCACCTCCTCGCCCGCTCTGCCCGGGCGCGTGCGGCTGGTGGTGCTCTTCGGGGGCCGTTCGGCCGAGCACGAGGTGTCGTGTGTCTCGGCCGCCTCGGTGCTCGGTGCTCTCGACCTCGATCGCTACGAGGTCAGACCCGTCGCCATCAGCGCCGAGGGCCGCTGGGTACGGGCAGAGGAGGCCCGCTCGGCGCTGGCCTCCGGAGCCGGCGCCCTGCCACGGGCCTTGTCGACCGTCGGCTTGGAAGTCGATCCTCTTGCCGAGGTGGCCATTGGTCCGAGCGACAGCCCCACCGTGGTCCTGCCCCTGCTGCACGGCCCCCAGGGCGAGGACGGCACGGTCCAGGGGCTCCTCGAGCTGGCGGGGGTGGCCTACGTGGGCAGCGGCGTCCTGGGTTCGGCCCTGTGCATGGACAAGGCCAAGGCCAAGGACGTGCTGGGGGCCGCCGGCATCCCCCAGGCACGGCACCTGGCCGTGCGTGACCACGAGGTCGACGCGCAGCTGGTCGAGCGGGTCGGTGACGAGCTGGGCTGGCCCGTGTTCATCAAGCCCTCCAACCTGGGCTCATCGGTAGGGATCTCCCGGGTGGGCGGTCCATCAGGTTTCGCCGGCGCCGCCGACCTGGCCCTGGCCTACGACGAGTGGTTGGTCATCGAGGAGGCCGTCGTCGGCCGGGAGATCGAGTGCGGCGTGCTGGGCAACATCGACTTCGAGGCATCGGTACCGGGCGAGATCGTGCCTGGTGGCGAGTTCTACGACTACGACGACAAGTACTCGGGCACCGGCGCCGAGCTGGTCGTTCCCGCCGTCCTGCCCGACGGCGTGGCCGACGAGGTGCGGCGCCTGGCCGTGGCCGCGGCCACCGCCCTGCGGGTGGAGGGCATGGCCCGGGTCGACTTCTTCTACGAGGAAGGAGGACGGGGCCTGCTGGTGAACGAGGTCAACACCATCCCCGGCTTCACCCCGCAATCGATGTACCCCCGCCTGTGGGCGGCGTCAGACGTGCCCTACTCCAAGCTCATCGATCGTCTCGTGGCCCTGGCCCTGGAGCGCCACGCCCGCCGCTCCGGGCGGGTCGGCCGGCCCCGCTGAGGGACCGCTCAGGGGCGCGGCCACCAGCGCCGAGCGCAGAAAGGCAAGGAGCTCGGCCCGGCGCCGCACCAGGGTGCGAGCCGTCGGCTCCACGCCCACCGAACGCAGCACCTCGACCTCCGTGGCTGCTCCGATCACCGTGGAGTAGGCCGACAGCAGCAGCAGCCGGGGATCGTGGCGGCGCATGCGCCCGGCCGCCATCTCCTCTTCGAGGAAGGCCCCGGCCCGCACCACCAGGGGGTCGAGGACCGCGACCAGGCGGGTAGCCGTGGGTGGGCCCAGGCGGCTTACCTCTCGGAGCAGGCCCAACAGCTCGGGCCGCCGTGCCGCCAGGCGAAAGGTCGCCCGCACCACCTCCTCCACCCGGGCGAAGCCGGGGCCGGCCCGGGAAAGGCCCTCCTCCAGGGCCTCGGCCAGTTCGGCCGCCGAGCGGTCGACGACCGCGTCCAGCAGCCCCTCCTTGGTCCCGAAGTGGTGCAGGATGGTCTGCTTGCGCAGGCCCAGTCGCCCGGCCAGGCTGTCGAGCGACGTGGCGCCGTAGCCCGCACCGGCGAAATTCACCAGGGCCCCGTCGAGGATCCGGGCCCGGGTTCCGGCCGCGTCCTTCATCTCCG
>JAUJLZ010000218.1 GCA_030447125.1 Acidimicrobiales bacterium | reverse complement strand
ATCGAGAACGACTTCTGGCGCTTCTACCACCTGGTCGGCTGAAGACCGGCCGCCGCGTGCAGGCAAGCGCACGGATCGACGGCTCTGGGTGCTCCTCCTGGACTCCAACTGCAACAGAACGCGCTGCCATAATCCGGGGGCGGTCTCGCGACTACCGCGCGCCGATCGGCGCTTCGCGAGCGAAGGCGAGGCGAACTGCGCCGCGTCGTTACCGGGTGCGCAGGATGTGGAAGTCGGGTGGCCGGCCATCCGTGTGCAGGGCCTTCACCGGCCAGCGTTCACCTTCTTGTTCCCCGGGCCAACGGTCTCCTTCGGAGGGACCGTTACCACCAACCCCTTGGAACTGCGCGCCACAGCGAAGAGGTCCGATCCCACCTAGGGGCCGGACCTCTTCACTAAGCTAAGTCGTTCAGTGGGCTAACGGCGCGTGGCGACGTAACTGACGCACTCTCCCTGGCTGCGGAAAGACGGGTTGTTGAAGATGGCCCATCCGCCCTGCTTGCACTGCGCCTCGTCACTCGGCGGCGTCGTGTCCGGGATCCCGTCGTTGTCGTTGTCACCGTCGCAGGCGTCGCCTATCCCGTCACCATCGACATCGGCTTGATCGGGGTTGGCGTCATTCGGGCAGTTGTCGTCGGCGTCGGGGACACCGTCACCGTCACCGTCTGGCGGGACGGTCACCCCAGAGCAGGTGATCTGAACGTAGCGAATGGTCTCACCATTGAACACGGACTGACCTTCTAGACCCGTCAGCAGGGTTCCCTCAGGGCAGTCGTACGGGCCGTCGGCAGTGCCGAAGTCGCCGCCGAAGCCCACACTCGTTGTGATTGGACCCGAGCCGTCCGAGTTTTGGCAACGCAGCGCGAGAAAGTCGAGGAAGTCGCCCTCCCTGCCCGTGATTCCGACCGCGACCTGGCCGTCGGGACAGCTCGTCGAACCGGGGGCACCATCGCCGCTGCCCATCGTGCCGACCGCGGGGCTCTCACCGGTGCACTGCACCGTGGCCACGGCCACGATGGGGATGAATCCCCCGATGGTCCGTGTCGCTCCTTCAACGGCCGTGACCGCTTCGCCCTCGACACAGAGCGTGTCATCGGGGATCCCACTCCCGTCGGGCGGCCCGCCGAGCTGGCCGTCGCCGGTGGCCGCCAACGTTGGCGCGGCCCCGAGTGCGAGCACGGCAACAATCGTGGCGGTGATCCCCAACACCTTTACCCTCATACCGAGGTCTCGCTCGTCGTGCACGCGTACGACTTGATCAGCGTGCTCCGCCGCATACTGACCAGTCACCTGTTGAACCGGGATTAGCCGCTCCAGGAACCTCCACATGGCCTTGCCGTCCTCTCTATGTCGATGGGTTGGCTCCCGGATGTCGTCGGGAGGGGCATCGGCGAACCGGTCACACTTCTCGTGCTCTGAGCGCTCGTCGTGCACTGCAACTCTTCGCCGAGGCGAGGGGCGAGACAAGGGCGCCACCATGTGGCGCCGCGGGTGTGGAAACACCACTGCCCAGCGTGCGACCAATCGCTGCACACCGATCGTGAGCACTTCGACAGTGCCCGAACGCGGGTAACCGAAGGGATCGGGGTAGGCGAGTGCGACGTGTTCGCCCAGCTCGATCATTTCGCGGCCGCGATGGCCGCCAGTGCGCCGGGCCGTTCCGGGAACTAGTCGGCGCCAGCCACGTGGCGGAGGAACACGTAGAGTTCGACATCGGCAGCGGCAAAGTGGGCACCTTCCCAGGCGAGGATGCCGGTGATGGTGATGCTCCCGCCCGGGTCGGTCATGATGTTGTGCTCGTGGAGGTCTCCGTGAAGGAACACCTCGACGTCGTGATCGAAGAGCTCCATGCGCTCGGCGAGCAGGAACACCACTTCACCGAGCCGCGAGCGACCGTAGGGAGGGTCGCCGGGAGCTTGCGCTTCTTCGTACCGAGTACTCAGGAAGTGCCGTTACCGGACGCCCGGCGGCGGCAGGGGGATGGCGGCGCAGCGGACTCCGATGGACGTTTGACGGCGCTCCGACCCACGAAGATCGTCCGTTGTCGGCCCCGACAGCGCCGATCCGGAGGGTGGTCGCCCTGGTCGGCTTCCTGGCCGGCCACGTGCCTGGCGGCCTGGCCTCCTTGCCGGAATCAGCCCTCTTCGTGCCGCAGGCGGACCGGCGGCTCGATCAGATGGTGCGCCAGGTCCTCGCCGTCTGGCGGTGAGAGCCACGGTTCGTGGGGGGCCCCGCCCGGCCGGAACCGCCAGCGGCGGCCCACCCGCTCGATGCCGATCGGGAAGATCGTGAGGGAGCCCTCGCCGTCGATGTGCAGACGCAGGAAGTTCTTCTGGTCCATGTGGTGCAGCGGCGCGAACGCCTCGTTGGCGTGGAAGCCGAAGCAGTTGGTGGCCCACAGGTAGCCGGACACGCCGATGACGCCGCCCAGCCCACCGAGCACCCAGACCAAGCCGAGGAAGACGAGCAGCGACGCCGCCCCCTCGAAGCCGCCGGCGACCGACGACGACACGACGAGCACCAGCCCGAGCCCTCCGAACTGCAGGGCGGAGTGGGCCAGCCCGAGGACCAACCGGGGGACGCCGCTGGCGTCGTGGGCCAGGCGGATGGTGGTGGCCAGGGACCCGATGATGAGCATCATCAGCAGGAAGGCGATGGGGCTCTGCCACAGGGCGGGCAGCAAGTCGCCGAACCCGATGTCGCGATGCCCCTCGTCGAGGTGCAGGTTCAGCATGAACGCGAGCAGCACCTGGATCATCCCGAGCACGCCGGCCAGGGGGAGGTTGAAGGCGGGAAGCAGCAAGATCCGCCTCCGCAGCCGTCGCGACCAGCTGGCCGACGGGTAGACGGCGGCTCGCCGGTAGGGGCCGGCCGCCTCGTCACCGGGCGGGCTGACGACCTCGGGCAGGGCGTGCGTCGGATGCAGGAACGCGCCCCCACCGCCAGCGGTCACGAGCTGTGAACGGCCGCCGTCGCCCTCGTAGCGGGCGTAGTAGTGGCGCCCGCTCTTGAGGTAGAGGGCCACCCGGCCGCCGGCCGGCGCCACCACCTCCTGCTCCAGGTGCGCCAGGTTCCGGTCCGAGTACACCTCGGCGCCCTTACGGCCGCTCTCCACCTCTTTGGCCAGGCACACCACGATGCGGTCCCCGGGCTGCATGTGGTTGTTCGCCGCCTCGGCGAAGTAGGCCACCTGGGCCTCGTCGAGGTAGTCGCCGAACTGGAGGTCGATGCCCCACAGCCACCACCGGTGAGGGAGCTGGACGGCGAAGTAGCTCCGGGTCTGGGTGGTCTGCCAGCCGCCGATGCGCCGGCGTCGGCAGAAGATGCTGGAGAAGTTGACTAGGCCGTCGTACCAGTCGTGGCTGCCCGGGATGGCCAGCAGCTCGGGCGAACCCTCGGGCGGGGGGCAGGGCAGGGCGGCGCGGTAGGGACCGAGAAAGCGGTTCTCGTACTCCTGGCGGGTCGGGACCGGGTACACCTGGTCGCCGCCCAGGATGAGTAGCGAACCCCGAACGGTGCGGTGGCTCACGCCGTCGTGGCTGAGCTCCAGCTCGGGCCGGGCCAGGAGGTTGGCCACGGTGAAGGTGGAGTTCCAGCCGTCGCCCAGGTCCGAGGCGTAGTCCAGCCACAGCTCGTCGGCGCCGGAGCGGTCCTGCACCTCGTTCGGTATGAGGGCCTGCAGTTCTCGGCTGTCGGCGTACGACGTCGTGAACCCCGACGCCAGCACTCGGGCCGCCGTGTCGAGTAGTTGGTGGGGGTCGAGCCAGCGGACCATCGGCCGGCGGACGAACCCCAGCTCGGCGTCGTTGGCCGGGCGCTTGGGCTCAGGGCTCTCTACGGTG
>JAUJLZ010000217.1 GCA_030447125.1 Acidimicrobiales bacterium | reverse complement strand
TCTCGACGATGTCCTCCTCGAACAGCCCGAGGGTGTTGGGGTTGGTCAACATGATGCCGGCCACCGTGTGGTCCAGCACCGCCCGCAGGGCGTCGAGGTCGACACAGCCCCGCTGGTCGCTGGCCACTGTCACCGCCTCGTAGCCCCCGAGCGTCACCGACGCCGGGTTGGTGCCGTGGGCGGAATCGGGGATCACGACCCTGGTACGCCCAGTGTCGCCCTGGCTGGCATGCCAGGCCCGCATGATCAACAGGCCGGTGAGCTCGCCGGCGGCGCCGGCGGGCGGTTGCAGGCTCACGGCCGCCATGCCGGTCACCTCGGCCAGGGCCTCGCTCAACGCCACCAGGAGCTCGAGCCAACCCTGGGTGTGTGATCAGGGGGTGGCGGGATGGACCCGGGCCAGGTCGGGCAGGGACGCCGCGGCGTCGGCCAACTTGGGGTTGTACTTCATGGTGCACGACCCGAGGGGGTAGGCGCCCAGGTCGACGGCGTACTGGCGGTGGGTGAGGCGGGTGTGGTGGGCCACCAGGTCGCGCTCGGAGAGCTCCGGGAGGCAGACCGGCTCGGCGGCCAGGTGATCGCCGGGCACGAGCTCGGCGGCCTCCCAAGCCGGGAGGTCGGCGGCGGCGAAGGACCACGCCCGCCGACCGGGGGACGACAGCTCGAAGACGGTGGGCTCCTCCACCCGACCCAGCAGGGGGGCGCTGGACGCCCGTCCCGCCGGCGCCGGTTCGGATGTCAACGGGCCACCTTGGCCATGGCCGTGGCGTAGGCGTCGATCTGGCGACGGGTGCGTCGCTCGGTGGCCGCGACCAGGAGGCCCGGTCGGACCCCGCCGCCAGCTTCCTCGCCGAGGGCGATGCCGGCCAGGAACCCCTCGTCGAGCATCCGCTCGACCGCGACCGCAGGCTCGACGGGCAGGCCCACGGCGAACTCCCGCAGGGTGGGGGCGCCGACGAGGGGTTCGATCCCGTCGATGGCGAGCAGCGCTTCGCGGGTGTAGCGGGTGGCCCGGGCGCAGCGCAGGGCCAGCTCCCGCAGGCCGCTGGTGCCCAACCACGCCATCTGGATGGCACAGGCCACGGCGATGAGGGTCTGGTTGGTGCAGACGTTGGAGGACGCCCGCTCCCGGCGGATGTCCTGCTCCCGGGTGCGCAGGGTGGAGACGTAGGCCCGGCGGCCCTCGACGTCGACCGTTTCGCCCACCAGGCGCCCGGGCAGGCGCCGGACGTGGTCGAGCCGGCAGGCGAACAGGCCGAGGTACGGACCACCGAACGACAGCGGGGTGCCGAGGGCCTGGCCCTCGCCCACCACCACGTCGGCGCCTCGCTCCCCCGGCGGGCGCAACAGCCCGGCGGCCACGGGGTCGAAGGCCACTACCAGGAGCGCGCCCACGGCGTCGGCCGCCCGCCGGGCGGCGTCGAGGTCCTCCAGACAGCCGAGGTAGTTGGGGTACTGCACCACCAACGCTGCGGGCGGGTCGGCGGGCTCAGCGGCCCAGGTGGTCACCCCGTCGGCCAGGGGGGCGTCGACCAGGACCAGGCCGCTGCCGGCGGCGAAGGTGGCCATGGTCGAGCGCCAGTGGGGATGCACGCCCCGGCTCAGCCACACCCCACACCGCCCGGTGACCGCGGCAGCCAGGTTGGCGGCCTCGACACAGGCGCTGGCCCCGTCGTAGAGCGAGGCGTTGGCCACGGCCAAGCCGCTCAGGCGGGCCACCATCGTCTGGTACTCGAACAGGGCCTGGAGCACGCCCTGGGCCACCTCGGGCTGGTAGGGCGTGTAGGCGGTGACGTACTCCGAGCGCGAGCCGAGCGCCCGCACCGCCTCGGGCACCTCGTGGTCGTAGGCGCCGCCGCCGGCAAAGCAGACCAGACCCCGGTCGCCGGGCACGCCGGGACCGGTGCAGGCGGTGTTGGCCGCCGCCAGTCGCTCCAGCTCGGCCAGCACGTCGGGCTCGCCCAGCCCGTCGGCCAGGTCGAGGTACCGGGGCGTCTCCCCGTCGTGGGGGCGGGCGGCCAGACGCAGCGCCTCGGGTACCACCGAGAAGAGCTCGTCCAGCGAGGCCAGGCCGAGGAAGGCGAGCATGGACTCGACTTCGGCGTCGGTGTGGGGGACGTAGTCGGCCATGGGCTCAGCTGGCTAATGGGGTGGAGGCTGAGCGGGCGACGAAGGGGAGCTCGACGAGGCGACCGGGCACGGGACCCGAGCCCAGGGCGACCTCGACGGCGTCGCCCACGACCAGATCCGGGGGGACGAAGGCCAGGGCGATCCCCCGTTCCAGGCTGGGCGAGAAGTTGCCGCTGGTCACCCGACCCACGACGTCGCCGCCGTGGCGGACCTCGTGGCCGGCCCGCGGCGGACGCCGCCCCTCCACCACCACCCCCCGAAGCCGCCGGCGAGGCCCCGCCGTCCGCTCGGCCTCCAGCGGGGCGCGCCCAGAGAAGTGGGCCTTGTCCCACCCCAGCGCCCAGCCCAGCCCGGCCTGGAGGGGGGTGATGCCCGGCCCCAGCTCGTGGCCGTGCAGCGGGAGCCCGGCCTCGAGGCGCAACGTGTCCCGGGCGCCGAGGCCGGCGGGCGTCAAGCCGGCGCCGACCAGCGCCTCCCACAGGTCGGCGGCGGCGGTCGGGGCCACGGCGATCTCCACCCCGTCCTCGCCGGTGTAGCCGGTGCCGGCCACCACGGCGTGGGTTCCTTCCCAGACCAACTCGGCCACGGTGAAGCGGGCCACGGCCGCGGCGGCGGGCCACACCCGGGCCAGGGTGGCGCGCGACCGGGGACCCTGGATGGCCAGGACCGCGCGCCCGGCGGTCAGGTCGTCGCCTCCGATCGCGGCGCGGACCCGGGTGGTGTTGGAGGCGTTGGGCATGACGTCGAAACGCTCGGCCGCGACCCACCACACGATGAGATCGTCGAGCACCGAGGCGTCGTCGCCATCGAGCAGGAGCGAGTACTGGGCTCGGCCCGGCGCCACCCGGTCCAGATCGTTGGTCAGGGCCGACTGCAGCGTCTCGAAGGCCTGGGGTCCCACCACCCGCACGGTGCCGAGGTGGCTCACGTCGAACACGACACCATCACTGCGGCAGGCCCGATGCTCGGCCAGCGTGCCCCCGGGATAGGCCAGCGGCATGCTCCAGCCAGCAAAGGGGACCATCTTGGCCCCCAGACGACGGTGGCAGGCGTCGAGCGGCGACGCGGCCAGGGTCGTCACCGGGGCCAGGCTACCGCTACCTATCGGGCCGCCGAGGCAGGCCCTTCCTCGATCTCTCCCACTGCGTCCCCGCGCTCGGTGATGGTGCCCGGCAGCGAGCCAGCAGCGGCGGGAGGCCGCAGCTCGAGGATGCCGGCATCGACCTCCCCCTTGACCCCGGCCAGGGGCACGATGTTGAGCACGCCCTGGCCCTGGCGGAGCAGGTCGACGATCTCCTCGCCCGTGCGGACCAGGACCGAGGAGGACCCGTCGAGGACGAGGTTGGCGCTGGCGATGTCGACGCCCACGTTCGAGCGCAGGTACTCGATGGCCTTGCGGGCCGAGCGCAGCGAGATGCCGGCGTCGAGCAGGTTCTTGATGACCCGCAGCTCGAGCAGGTCACGGTAGGAGTAGCGGCGCTGTGACCCGCTGCCCTGGGCGTCGGCAACAGAGGGACGCAGGAGGTCGGTGCGAGCCCAGTAGTCGAGTTGGCGGTAGGTGATGCCCACGATGGCGCACACCTGGGGACCCCGAAAGCCTTGCTCGCTCACTGGATGCACCTCGTCTCGTCTGGCTCCTCGAATTACGACGGTGTCATCCTACAACAGCCGGCCGCCTTTGGCGGCGCTGTCCTCTGGGCAGCTAAAGAAGCTCGCTGCGCTC
>JAUJLZ010000216.1 GCA_030447125.1 Acidimicrobiales bacterium | reverse complement strand
GCCAGCCCTGCTGGGAGGAGCATCGCCAGGGCCGGCCAGGGGATGGCCAGGTCGGTCCCCACATGCAACCCGCCGGCCACGCGCCCCCAGACGGCCCGAGCGACGACCAGGCCGAGAGGGGCGCCGACCACCAAGCCGAAACCGACCCAGGTGGTGGCCATGGCGGCGACGGCCGCCCCCGTCTGGCGAGGGGTGAAGCCCAGGCAGCGGAGCACGGCGAAGTCGGTGCGCCCGCGACGTACGGACTCGAGGACGGCATGGGCGACCACGGCGACGGACAGCAGGGCCAGGAACGCGGCCAGCCAGGTGGTGAGCCCGTCGACCTGGTCCAGGTTGGCCACCTCGGGCGGTGGCTCGGCTAGGAAGACCTCCAGGGCGCTGCCCAGGTGCTCCGCCACCTCGTGGGCGTCGACCTCCGGGGCCAGGTGCAGGATCGCCTCCCGGAACCCCTGGTCGACCGCCACCTCCCTGAGCGCCTCGGGGGTGAGGGCCACGGCCGAGGTGAACGCTTCGCTGCCCAAGCTCGGGCTCAGCCCGCTGCCCACGATGGCCATCACCCGTGCGTCGCCGACCACCACCGTGTCGCCCACCTGCCGGTCGAGAACGTCGAGCAGGGCTGGGCCCACGAGCACCTCATCGGGGCTGGCGGGCATCCGTCCCTCCAGCACGCTGAAGCCCACGTCGGGCGCCCGGCCGCGACGCACGGAGGAGAAGGCGTAGCCGTTCGTCACCCGCCCGTCGATCCGCACGGGAGCGGTGCGGACGTCGGCTACGGCGTCGAAGGCCGGGTCGGCTTCCAAGCGAGCCAGGGTGGCATCGTCGACGTCGGCCACGCTCAGCTCGGCGGGCCAGCCAAAGCGGGCAGGTGTCTCCACCAGGCGGTCGAGGGAGGCCACGAAGCCCAGCACGGCGACGATCCCGGCGATCCCGCAGACCGCCCCGCCCAGCGACAGGCGGACCGGGGTGCCTCCCACAGGGCGCGGCTCGAGGGCCATCCGGGTCCCCACGGTCATCGGTGGCCCGAGGCCGAAGTTGGCCAGAAGTCCCGCCAGCGCGGAGGGTCGGAGTCGGGCCCCCGCCACACTCCTCCCGTATCCGGTCACGGCGAGCCTGGCACTTCCGGCGGCGAGCAGGAGGGTGGTCACCACCACGGCCAGCGCTCCCACCGCCAGCAAGGCGACGTTGACGTCCAGGCCGGGTGACGGCTCGAGTGGGGCGACACTGCCGCTCGGGCTCAGCGGCGAAGCGGCGATGGCGGCGGCCACGGTCACCGGGGCGGCGACCACGGCCGAACGGGCCAGGGGGAGGGTGAGGGCCAGGACTCGCTGGCCCCGGGTCAACCCGAGGGCCGAGCGCATCTGGTCCTCGGAGATCCGGGCGTGATGCCGGCCGAGGGCCAGGCCGACGGCGACGATCCCGGCGACGCCGGCGACGGCGGCGAAGGCGAGCAGCCCGGTGACGAGCACAGCCGTCGTGTCGGCCACCGTGGCCCCCATCTCCGCCGGGCTGGTGACCTGGGGCTGGGTGAACTGGTCGTCGACCGGCGCCTGCTCGCCGGTCGAGCTCTGGGCCAGCCGGTCGACCTCCTCCCGCAGGGAGTCGACGGCCGCGCGCCCGCCAGGGAGGTCGCCCATGATGACGCTTCCCCCTCCTACTCGGCCGCCGTAGGCGGTGTCGAACGCGGGCGTGGCTAGCACGAGGCCGAGAGCGTTGTTGTCGAGTACGGGGTAGCGGCCCAGACCCACCACGGCCAGGCTGACCGCGGGGCCGTCGGGTTCGCCGAACTGCCCGAAGTCGTAGAACTCCTCTTGGCTCAGGAACTTCAGGTCGAGGCGATCCCCCACGGCCAGACCGGCGATCTCGGCGAAGGCTTCGTTGACCAGGACCTCGTCGGCCGCGTTGGGCTGGGGGAGCCGTCCCGCCCGCAGGATGGGCTCCAGCAGTCCCGGCGGTCGGGCGGGGCCGAACGTCACCGTCAGGTACCGCACCTCCTGGCGCCCCAGCTCCTGGGCCACGCCGACCGAGGCGGTCCACGACGATGTCTTCACCTCCGGCGAGGCCAGCAGCGCCTCCGCTACATCGGGCCGGCCGAAGAGGGCAACGCTGAAGTCAGGTGCGCCCGTCTCGCTGACCAGGCGGTCGTAGGCGGTTGCCGTGCGACGAGCACCGATCACGGGGGCCACGACCGCGGCGCCGACCAACCCCATGAGCAGGCCCAGCCAGAGCAGCGTGCCGCGGTGGCGTCGCATGTCGGCTCGGGCCAGCAGCCAGACCGGTCCCATCGGGTCAGGCGATCACAGGCGGCGGCGGGATCACGACGATATGGAACCGCTCCGCCTGGCGGGACGCAATGCACGGATGCCATGCGGGCAGATCGACCACGCTGACCCCGACCGCGGCGTTGACCCGGAGCGGTGGGCCGCGCCGCGTAGCCTTCTCGTCATGTGCCTCCTCGCCCGGATGCGTCGGTAGGCCAGGGTGCTCGCCGAGCTGGCCGTCACCGACCTGGGCGTGATCCCTGAGCTGTCCCTGGTGCTGGGCGGAGGCATGACCGCGCTCACCGGCGAGACGGGGGCGGGCAAGACGCTGGTGGTGACGGCCATCGAGCTCCTGGTGGGTGGTCGGGCCGACGCCACCATGGTCAGGCCCGGGGCCGTCGAGGCCCGGGTGCAGGGACGCTTCGTGTCGCCGACGGGCGAGGAGGTGGTGCTTGAGCGGGTGGTGCCGGCCTCGGGCAGGTCACGCGCCTACGTCGACGGCCGGATGGTTCCCGTGTCCACCCTGGTCGAGCTGGGTGCCGGTGTGGTCGACCTCCACGGCCAGCACAGCCACCAGTCCCTGCTCCACCCGTCGGCCCAGCGGGCAGCCCTCGACCGTTGGGGCTGCGTCGACCTGACGCCGCTCGCCGACGCCCGCGCCCACCTGGCCGCGACCGAGGCCGCCCTGGCCGAGTTGGGGGGAGACGGCGCCGAACGGGACCGCCAGGTCGACCTGATCCGCTTCGAGCTCGATGAGCTCCGCCAGGCCGGGCTGGGGGATCCGGACGAGGAGGCGTCCCTGGAGGCCGAGGAGGAGCTGTTGGCCGGGGCCACCGCGCATCGCCGGGCCGCGGCTGAGGCCCGCGAGGTGCTGTCCGGCGAGGGCCAGGCCGGGGACCTCGTGGCCCGGGCCCTCGTGGCGGTGGCGGGCCGCCCGCCCTTTGTGGAGCTGGAGGGGCGACTGCGCTCGCTCGCGGCCGATTTGGGGGAGGTGGCCACCGACCTGCGCAACCAGGAAGAGTCGATCGAGGAGGACCCGGCCCGCCTCGAGGCGGTGCGGGAGCGCCAACGGCTCCTCCGCCAGCTGCGCCGCCGCTACCAGGCTGCCACCCTCGCCGACCTGCTCGCCGTGGAGACCGAGCGCCGCCACCGCCTCGGGGAGCTCGAGGGCCACGACCGCCGTGCCGGCGAGCTGGAGCTGGCGCGCAACCAGGCTTGGGATGCCCTGGTAGGGGAGGCCGCAAGGGTAGGCCAGGCCCGGCGGGCGGCGGCGCCCAGCCTGGCCGTCGCGGTCGAGGTTCGGCTGCACACGCTGGCCCTGCCCCGGGCCCGCCTGCAGGTGGTGGTGGGCGCCGATGATCCGGGCGACGAGGTCGCCTTCCTGCTCGCTGCCAACCCCGGCGAGCCCCTGCTCCCGCTGAGCAAGGTGGCGTCGGGGGGCGAACTGTCCCGCACCATGCTGGCCCTGCGCCTGGCCCTCGGCCCCGCCTCGGCCCCGCTGCCGCCAGAGACGACCCCGGCGGACCCCACCCCGGCGGATCCGACCCCGGCGGATCCGACCCCGGCGGACCCCACCCCGGCGGACCCCACCCCGGCAA
>JAUJLZ010000032.1 GCA_030447125.1 Acidimicrobiales bacterium | reverse complement strand
CCAGCCGCACGCCGGCCCCAAGAGTTACTTCTTGGTCTCTTTGAAGATCCTGTCGATCTCCGCGATGGCGTCGAGAAGCTGTTGGCCCTGCGTGGGGTCCTCGGACTTCTTGGCCTCGCCGGCGAGCTTGGTGGCCGTCCAGAACTTGTCGTGCAGGTCGGGGTAGGCCTCGAGGTGGTTGGGCTTGAAGTAGTCGGTCCACAGCACCCACAGGTGGTGCTTGACCAGATCGGCCCGCTCCTCTTTGATGAGGACAGCCCGCTGCTTGAACACTTCATCGCTGGAGTCCTGGAACTTCTGCTGGATGCCCATGACCGACTCCGCCTCGATGCGAGCCTGGGCCGGGTCGTAGACCCCGCAGGGAAGATCGCAATGCGCAGCCGCGACGATCGGCGGGTGGATACGGTCGATGGTGGCGAGCAGGCGAGAGATCATGCGGGGCTCCTTGGTCGGCAACTACACGGAACAGGTACACCTTCATGAGGACGGCGTACCAGGGACCCTACCCCTGGCTCCTGGCATCCATCACCGGCGCCATCCTCCTCTTCGCCACCGCCTCCCGGCGCCTGCTGCGAGTTGAGGTGCAGGGCCGGAGCATGGCCCCCGGGTTGCAGCCCGCCGACCGCTTGCTGGCCATCCGAGGTCTTCGGCTCCGACCTGGTGACGTCGTCACCGCCGCCGATCCTCGCCAGCCCTCTCGCGTGCTGGTCAAGCGGATCGTGTCGGTCAGCACCGACGGCCGGGTCGAGTTGGCCGGCGACAACCAAGGGGCCAGCACCGATAGCCGGACCTTCGGATCCGTTCCCGCCGCCCTCGTCACCGGACGTGTGCTCTGGCGCTACTGGCCCCCCCATCGCCGGAGTCGACTCCCCCGGCCCTCCACCGAGAACCGGACGGCGGTGCTCGGGTAGGCTCGGGACATGGATCGGGCCCGCTTCGAGCACGTGCTCGACTCCGACCAAGAGAACGACCCTGCGGGGCTGTCGATGGTGGACCTACGCACCCGCCGGTCCGAGCTCCAGGGTGTCGAGGTGACGTTGTCCTACCAGCGGCGCATGGCCCAGGGGCGCCTCGACATCGTCGCCAACGAGCGTCGCCGCCGGGAGTCAGGGGGCGAGCCGCTCGACGCCGAGGGCATCGTCGCCCAACTGAGCGAGATCCTCTCGCCCCGCACCCGCGGCCCGGGGACCGGGCGCTTGTCCCAGTTGCTCGCCCCCGAACCTGACGACGCCGAGACCCCGGAGCTCGACGCCATCGCCGGACCCGACGTGATGGCGGCGCTGCCCCATCTGACCGACGACGAGCTCGAGGCGCTGGTCGACGCCCTGGCCGAGTTCGAGGCGGAGTGCTCGGCCATCCGTCGTCGGCTCCACGAGCGGATCGACACCCTGCAGGCCGAGGTGGTGCGCCGATACCGCACCGGCGAGGCGACGGTGGAGACGCTGCTCCGTTGACTGGCCTGTCGCCCGCTCGCCCCCGCCGAGCCGTGCTGGTGGTCGACGACGACGATCGGGTGCGGGCAGTCGTACGTGCCGTGCTCGAGGCCGACGACTTCCAGGTGGCCGAAGCGGCCGACGGCCCTTCGGCCCTCGAGCTTCTGAGGACGACCGGCACCGGCACCGAGGATGCTCCCGCCGGCCCCCTTCGCCCCAACGTCTTGGTCCTCGACGTGATGATGCCGGGGATGGACGGCATCGAGGTCTGCCGCCAGATCGACCATCGCACCACCAAGGTGTTGATGCTGACCGCTCGCGAAGACCTTGCCACTCGTGACGCCAGTGCCGCCGCCGGTGCCGACGCCTTCCTGGCCAAGCCGTTCTCGGCCGTCGAGCTCCTCGACGCCATCGAAGCGCTCTCCGCCGATGACCCTGCCGTCTGAACCGGGGCCGTCTCCTGCCCCGTCCGATCACGACGGCCTGGAGGCCCAACTGCAGGTCTTCGCCGCCGAGATCGGTGGCCTGTACCGGGTGCAAAAGGAGCGGGCCGAACAGCTCGAGACGGCGCTCGCTGCCCTCAAGACGGCATACCTCGAGACCATCCGCTCCTTTGCCTTCGTCGTCGAAGCCAAAGACGCCTACACGGGACAGCACCTGGAGCGCTGCCGGGCGTATGGGGTCGCCCTCATGCAGGAGTTGGGCGTGGCCGACGATCACCCCGACGCCGAGTTCGGCTTCCTGCTCCACGACGCCGGCAAGATCGGTGTCCCTGAACGGATCCTGTCCAAGCCCGGGCCCCTCAGCGCCGCCGAGTGGCGGATCATGCGTACCCACCCGGTCATCGGCTATCAGATGCTGAAGAACATCCCCTTCATGACCACGGCCGCGGAGATCGTGCGCTGCCACCACGAGATGTTCGACGGGTCGGGCTACCCCGAGCGCCTCAGGGGAGAAGAGATCCCGCTGCCCGCCCGGGCCTTCAGCATCGTCGACGCCTTCGACGCCATGACGACCGACCGCCCCTACCGGCCGGCCATGGCCGTGGAGCGGGCCGCCGCCGAGCTCGAGCGCATGGCCGGCACCCAGTTCGATCCCGAGGTGATCACCGTCTTCCTCCCTCTCATCGAGCGCCTCCCCGTGCTCTACGCCTCCTGATCCCACCGCCGGCGGAATCCCCACTGCTCCGAGGAGGTTGACCCACACGTGCGCAAGCTGGCGGTGCTCTCGTTCCACACGTCGCCGCTGGTCCAGCCGGGAGTCGGCGACAGCGGCGGGATGAACGTCTACGTGCGCGAGCTGGTCTCCGCCCTGGCCCAGGCCGGAGTCGACTGCGACGTCTACACCCGGGCGTGCGCCGACGACCTCGCCTCCGAGGTCGTGGTCGAGCCCGGCTTTCGAGTCGTCCACGTCGACGCCGGCCCCCGATCCGACGTGCCCAAAGAGGAGCTGCCCGCCCTTGTCGGCGACTTCACCGACGGTGTCGTCGAGCACATCCACCGATCGGGCCCCGTCGACGCCATCCACGCCAACTACTGGCTCTCAGCCGTGGCCGGCCACGCCATCAAGCACCGGCTGTCGCTCCCACTGGTGTCGACGTTCCACACCCTGGCCCGAGTCAAGGCCGAGGCCCTCGTGGCCGAGGCCGGAGGCCAACCGCGAGCCATGGCCGAGGCCGAGGCGATCGCCTGCAGCGATGCCATCCTCGCCAACGGCGACGAGGAGGCCGAGGAGCTGCGACGCCACTACGACGCCCCATCCGAGCGGATCGAGGTCGTCCCTCCTGGCGTCGACCATGCCTTCTTCTCCCCCGGTGACCGCGACGGCGCCCGAGCGGCGCTGGGCTGGGCCGAGCCAGGGAGGATCTCGGCGGTGGGTGGGAAGCACGCCGCCCAGCACCCGGTCCTGTTGTTCGTGGGGCGTATCCAGCCCCTCAAGGGCCTCGACATCGCCGTGGCCGCCCTGGCCGAGCTCGACCGGGCCGACGCCGAGTTGGTGGTGGTCGGGGGTCCGAGCGGCGCCGATGGCAGGGCTGAGCTGGCTCGGGTGCTGGAGCTCGTCGACGACCTGGGCCTGGCCGGCCAGGTTCGCTTCGTCGAGCCTCAGCCCCACCACGTGTTGTCCACCTGGTACCGCGCTGCCGACGTCGTGTTGGTGCCCAGCCGCTCGGAATCCTTCGGCCTGGTCGCCCTCGAGGCGGCGGCGTGCGGCCGGCCGGTGGTGGCGGCCGCCGTCGGCGGCCTACGGAGCGTGGTGGACCACGGCCACAGCGGTTTCCTCGTCGAGGACCGACACCCACGGGCTTACGCCGATCGCGTGGCCGAGGTCCTCGACGACCCCGACCTGGCCGCCTGCCTGGGATCCGCCGCCGCGGCGCGGGCCGGGGGCTACACGTGGTCGACCACCGCCGCCCGCTTGCGGCGGCTCTACGCCGACCTCACCGCACGTCAGCTCGTGCAGTGCTAGCGCTTTTGCAGTTTTTTCATTGCTTTTCCTGTACCTCCTGATCTAGGGTGAGCGAAGGAGCCCGAGGGAAGCCACGGCCGGCCTCGTTCGGGGAAGTACGAGCATCGTCCTCAGGTCCCTCGGGCTCCCCCCTCGACAGCCCGGCCGCTCAGCGGCGCAGACCGCCGCGCGCCCTGATCTTCGCCGTGACCATCACCGGCATCATGGCCAACACGCTGGTCGCGCCGGCGATCCCTGACATCCTCGACGGCCTCGGCGTCGCCCCGAGCCGGGCCGGGCTCGTGCTGGCGGCGGCCACGTTGCCCGGGGTGGTGGTGGCGCCGCTGATCGGCCTGCTGGCCGACCGCTACGGACGCCGGGAGGTGCTGGTCCCCTGCCTGGCCACCTTTGGGCTCTTCGGCGGCCTGTCCGGGTTGGCCCCCTCCTTCTCCCTCCTGCTGGCCGCCCGCCTGGTCCAAGGCGTGGGCTCGGCCGGGCTCATCAACCTCGCCGTGGTGGTCATCGCCGACCACTGGCACGGGAGCGACCGAGCCCGGGTGATCGGGCAGAACTCGGCCGTGCTCACCATCTCCCTCGCCGTCCTGCCTCCGCTCGGAGGTGTGCTGACGGACGTGGCCGGGTGGCGGGCGACCTTCGCCCCCTACTGGCTGGGGCTGGTCACCGCAGTCGGCGTCGCCCTGGTCATGGACCGTTCGCCGCGAGGCGACGTCCGGATCGGCGAGCAACTGCGCGACGCACTGGGCCACTTGCGCTCGGCCCCGGTGTTGGCGGCCATAGCCAGCGGCAGCGTGCTGTTCGTGTTGATCTTCGGGCTGATGCTCACGGCCCTGCCGCTGTACCTGGCCGAGGAGTTCGGCCTTTCTGCCTCGGTGCGGGGCGTGGTGCTCGGCGTTCCGGCCTTGACGGCCACCGTCGGGGCGCTGGCGCTCGGGCGCCTGACCGAGCGCTTCGGCGCCCGTCGCCTCATCCTCGCCGGCTCGGCGGTGCTGGCCGTGGCCTTCACGATCATCGCCGGCGCCCCTGTCCTGGCCGTGGTGGTCCTCGGCACCCTCCTCTACGGGTTCGGCGAGGGGGTGAGCGTCCCGTCACTCCAGGCCATCGTGGCCGGGGCGGCGCCGGCGTCCAGCCGGGGGGCGGTGGTGGCGGTGTGGGTAGGCGGCGTCCGTACCGGCCAGACCGCTGGTCCCGTCCTTGCCGGCCTCGCCATCAGCCAACTGGGCGCGCCCGGGACCTTCGTGGCCGGGGCGATCCTGGCGCTCGCCATGCTGGTCGCCCAGGTGCTCAGCGGCCACCCCGACACCGTCGACACCTGAGCCAGCGCTCAAGGCGGAGCCCGGTCCGGCCGATAGGAAGAGGAGCACGTGGGGACACACCCGCTCGCTGCGTCCTCCCGTTGACCACCAGCGACCGTCAGGACGACCCCATGCCTCCCCGAACCGCTCTGCTCGCCGCTGCCGCCTTCCTGCAGGCGACCGTCGGGGTCGTCGTCGCCATACCCGGGGCGATCGAAGCGACGGCTGACGCCAAGCTCAGTGCTGTGATCGCCGAGCTTGACGCGCCACCTCCCCGCCCCACCGCTCTCCCTTCTCCGCCTTCGCTCGGGTCCACTCCTGCGTCGACGGCGCGTGCTGCGTCCCACGACCTGCAGGCGGACCCAGGGTCTCGTCCCCCCGAGGCGGGCCGCGAGCCCCCCGAGGCGAGTCGCGAGCCTTCCGACGCGAGCGCAACCTCCAGCGCAGCGCCGATCGCGCGCCAAGCCGTGGAGGCGCGGCCAGCCTCGCCGGGTGCCGCTCCCGCTGCCATCGTGGCCGCCGACGTGGAGGACGAGTTCGATGGGAAGGGGGTGGCCAGGGCCAGTGCCGACCAGCAGGTGCTCCTGGCCAAGGCGGTCTGCAGCGCGTTCGACCAGGGTTACCGTCGCCAAGAGATCATCGATCGGGCGCTGGAGGAGGATGGGACGACCGCCGGAGGCATCGATCGGTTCATCGATGTCGCCGTCGCCACGACCTGTCCCGAGCACGCCGACAGTTGACGCAAGGGCCGGGCCGATGGCCATGTGAGGTGGGTACGGACCACCGGTGCCCGCCCGGCACCTACCGGTAGTGGCGACGGGCATTGCGGTCCTGTTACGGTTCTCCCAGGTTCCCCACGCCGACACGGCTTGCCCCGACGACGCGATCACCTCCGTCCGGCCCAAGCGGCGTCGTCCCTGTGCAGGAGAGAACAACGAGCGCCGACCGCATGACCAGGACCAGGACCACGCTCGCGATCGTCCTCCTCGCCCTGCTCGGGGTGCACGTCGCCCCTGCCGGGGCCGCCGCGAAGGATCCGCGAGCGGCCCGCAAAGAGGCCCGCGACCGCCAGGCCCAGCTTGCCGAGGAGCTCGACGGGCTGGCCGCGTCCGAGAACGAGCTCCTCGACGCCATCGCCGTGCTGAGCGAGCAGGTCGATGCCCAGTCGGGCGAGGTGGAGGCGGCGCGCCAGGCCGTGGCCGCAGCCGAGCGCGATGTGGCTGAGGCCGAAGCAGCCATGGCCGAGACCGGTGCGCAGATCGACGGCCTCACCGACGCCGTGGTCCAGCGGGCCGTCGAGACCTTCATCCGGCCCACCAGCGACGGTCTGGGGGAGATGGTGCAGTCCCGCGACATCGCCGAGGCGTCGCGCAAGCGGGCCCTGCTCGAGCAGGTGACCGCCAACGACGAGGACGTCATCGACCAGCTCAACGCCGCTCGCGAAGACTTCGAGCGGCGCCGGGCCGAGGCGGCGGTGGCCACAGCCAAGGCCGACGAGCGCCGCATCCAGACCGAGGCCCGTCTGGCCGAGCTGGAGGCGACCCGTTCCGAGCAGGCCCGGCTGGTGGCCAACCTGGACACCCGCCAAGCTGAGGTGTCCCAGGAGATCGAGGCCCAGGAGGAGAGCGAAGAGGAGCTCACCCGCATCATCGCCGAGGCCGAGGCTCGTGCCTCCGCCCGGTCGGGTGTGGCCAGCTCCGTGGGAGCGACGGCCGATCGCACCGTCGGGGGAGGCGGTTGCATCTTCCCCACCCGGGGCCGGGTCACCTCTGAGTTCGGCAACCGCTGGGGCCGGCTGCACGCCGGCATCGACATCGCCGCCCCCATCGGGACCCCGATCTACGCCGCGCAGGACGGCACGGTGATCTTCTCCGGGGTGCAGAGTGGCTACGGCAACGTGATCATCCTGTCCCACCGTGGTGGTCTGACCACGCTCTACGGCCACCAGAGCCGGTTGGCGGCGTCGAACGGTCAAGCGGTGGGCCAGGGCGACAACATCGGCTTCGTGGGCAACACCGGGCGATCCACCGGGCCCCACGTCCACTTCGAGACCCGCTACGGAGGGTCTCCCCGCAACCCCCGCGGCTGCCTGCCCTAAGGATGGGCCCCAGGCTGGTCGTGGTGGGCGGGGGCCGGATGGGCGCGGCCC
Organism: Acidimicrobiales bacterium; assembly: GCA_030447125.1. Next base: position 5,987 of record JAUJLZ010000032.1, on the reverse strand, counting down.
TGGTGGGCGGGTTGCTGGCGGGTGGGTGGGACATCGCCGAGCTGGGTTTGGTCGAAAAGGAGGCCGCCCGGCGCCAGGAGCTGGTCGCACGATGGCCCGGCCTCCAAGTCGAGGCCGGGCCCCTCTCGGCTGAGGGTGTGGTGTTGGCCGTCAAGCCCACCGACGTGGAGGCCACGGCCCGGGCCGTGGCTTCAACTGGTTGCGCCCGGGTGCTCTCCATCGCTGCTGGCGTGTCTCTCGCCGCCCTCGAGGAGGCCCTGGGCGCCGCTTCCCGCTCGCTGCCCGTGGTGCGGGCCATGCCCAACACGCCGGCCCTCGTCGGGGCCGGGGCGGCGGCCGTCGCCGGCGGTACCTGGGCCACCGAGGCCGACCTGGAGTGGGCCGAGAAGATCCTCGGATCGGTGGGGACGGTGGTACGGGTGCCCGAGGCGCAGCTCGACGCCGTGACCGGGCTCTCGGGCTCGGGTCCCGCCTACGTCTTTGTGATGGCCGAGGCCCTCATCGATGCCGGAGTGCTCGTGGGCCTTCCCCACGACGTCAGTCGCCACCTCGCCGTCCAGACGCTGCTCGGAGCCGCTCGGCTCCTGGACGAGTCGGGAGAGACGCCCGGGACGCTGCGCAGCGCCGTCACCTCGCCTGGGGGCACCACCGCAGCGGGTCTGCGCGCCCTCGAAGCAAGGGGGCTGCGCAGTGCGCTCGTCGAGGCGGTGGTCGCCGCCACCGAACGCTCCCGTGCCATGGGAGCGGCGGCGGCGCCGTCGTCTTGAGCGACCGGTCCTTGTCCCCGTCATCCCCACCGCCCCCACTTCCCCCTCCGGCCCCACTGGCCTACAGTGCCCCGCAAGCGGAGAAGGGGTGATGTCCATGGCCCAGTTCCCGGGTCGCGCCCAGTACCTGACCGTCGCCGAGGTGGCTGGCACCCTCAGGGTGTCGACCATGACCGTCTACCGACTGATCAAGTCGGGTGACCTCGTCGCGGTGCGGGTGGGCAAGTCCTACCGATTGACGACCGACGAGGTCGATCGTTACCTCGCCCGGGGCTTCACCGAGGCGGGGTAGCCACCAGGCGCCGGGGTAACGTCGCGACCCGATGCCCGACCGCCTCGACACCATCTCCTTCCTCTCCGACTACGGGACGGGTGACGAGTTCGTGGGCGTGGTGCACTCGGTGATCCGGGGCATCGCCCCGCAGGCCACGGTCATCGACCTCTGCCACGGCATCTCGCCGCACGACGTCCGGGCCGGCAGCCTGGCCCTGGCCCGGGCCGTGCAGTACCTGGTCCCGGGCGTCGTGCTGGCCGTGGTCGATCCGGGCGTGGGCACCGCCCGGCGGGCCGTGGCCGTGGAGGTGGCCGAGAGCGGCGCCGTGTTCGTCGGTCCCGACAACGGCCTGCTGGCCTCAGGCGTGGCCCTGGCCGGAGGTGCCAGCCGGGCGGTGGCCCTCACCGACGAGCGCTTCCACCTGCCCTCGCCCGGCCCCACCTTCGCCGGGCGCGACGTCTTCGCCCCCGCCGCTGCCCACATCAGCAACGGTCAGCCACTCGACGACTTGGGTGAACCCGTCGATCCGGCCACGCTCCTTCCCGGTGTGCTGCCCCTGACCCGGGTGGAGGGCGACCGCCTGGTGGCCGAGGTCCTGTGGGTCGACCGCTTCGGTAACGTGCAGCTGAACGTGGATCCCGACGAGCTCGAGGCCTTCCCCGATCCCGTGACCCTGTCCTTTCACAGCTCGGTGCGAGGCGCCCGACGAGCTCGATCGTACGGCGACATCCCCACGGGTGCCATCGGACTGGTGGTCGATGCCTACGGCCTGGTCTCGGTGTGCTCCGACCGCCGTTCTGCGGCGTCCGAGCTCGGGCTCGGCGTGGGTGACGGCGTCACCCTGGGCGATGTCGACTCCCCGGGTGGCGCTCAGGGGGACGCCAGGCCGGCCACGCCCACCGGGGCGCCGGCCACCCTCACCATCCGCCCGGCCACCGAACGATGGCCATCGTGAGGCCAGCTCCGTGAGACCGGCCACCACCATCGCCGTCGCCCTGCTCCTGGTCCTGATCCTCGTCGCCGCCGTCGTCCAGTTCGTCGTCTTCACCCGCTGACAGAGCACCAGTCCCCCGGCCACGAGCGCCGCCAAAGGCGGCCCCACCCTGGCTGGCGGCCCGGCGAGCGAAAGCTCACCAAGAGGGTGTCCAGGGCAGAGGGCGCCTGCCGGCGCCCTGAGCACAAACAACTCGCCGTCGAACCTCCGGTTCGGCGGCGACTAGAAGAGGGTGCGGCAGAGGCGGGTGATCTCCCGCTCCAGGGACTCCAGGCCCTCGACCTTGCCGAGCACCAGGGAGACCCCGACTTCGTCAGCGCGGCGCTCGAGCTCGGGGTCGACGAACGCGGTGTACAGGATCATCACCAGCTCCGGATGACCCGCCCGGATCTGTGCCGCCGTCTCCAGCCCGTCCAGGTTGGGCATCTTGTAGTCGATGACGGCCACGTCGACGGCCACGTCGTTGACTCGTTCGAGCGCTTCGGCCCCGCTGGCCGCCTCGGCTACGACGGAGAAGCCGTCGAGGTCGAGCATGTTGCGCAGCATGCGTCGGACGTGATCGGTGTCGTCGACCACCATGACCCGGATCGGCTCGTCCATCGCACCACGACGCTACCCGTGGAGCACGGTCCCAAGGCGAAGGGTCCCACTCCAACGCTTCCCACTGCTACTGTCTCCTCGCGGACCTCCTCCTCGTCGTCAACCCGTCGGCTTCTGCAGTCACCGCCCGGGGCCGGGTGGTGATCCACAAGGCCCTCGCGGCCGACCACCACGTGGAGATGGTCGAGACCAGTCGCCGGGGCCACGCCACGCGGCTGGCGCAAGGGGCGGCAGCCGCCGGCACCGACGTCGTCGTCGTCCTCGGCGGCGACGGCACCCTCAACGAGGCCGCCAACGGCCTGGCCCGTTCCGAGACGGCCATGGCGGTCCTGCCCGGTGGTTCCACCAACGTCTTCGCCCGCACCCTCGGCCTACCCAACGATCCCATCGAGGCGACGGCGGCCGTGCTCGAAGCCCTCGAGCACAAGGTCATGCGCCGCGTGGGCCTGGGGTCGGTGAACGGGCGGTACTTCCTGTTCCACACCGGCATCGGCTTCGACGCCGCCGTGGTGGCCCAAGTCGAGCGCCGGGCCGCCCTCAAGCGCTACGCCGGCCACCCCCTCTACGCCTACGCCACCTTGTCGACGTGGTTCCGCCACTACGACCGCAGCCGGCCCCGCTTCGCCGTGCACCTGCCCGACGAGGCCGTGGTCGATGACGCCTACTTCGCCGTGTGCAGCACCACCGATCCTTACACCTTCATGGGCAAGCGGCCCCTCCACGTGGCCCCCGACGCCACCTTCGACCGGGGCCTGGCCATGTTCAGCTTGCGCTCGCTCTCGCTCGGCACCGTCACCACGGTGGTCAGTTCGGCTCTGCTACGAGGGAGTCGGGCCCGGCGCCACCGCCTCAGCCACTACCGCAGCGACCTGTCAGAGCTCACCGTCCGGGGCCACGGTCCCTTCCCTTACCAGGTCGACGGTGACTACCTCGGCGAGGTCGACGAGCTCGTCTTCCGCCACGAACCCGACGCCCTCCTCCTGGTCGCCCCGCCCTGACGCGGGCGGCTCTGAGGCTGGCCGCTCCGCAGGCGGGCATTGACCCTTGCGCATTCGGGGAGCCGCTCCTACGCTGAGGAGGCGTCCAGCCGGTGGCAGGGGGTGTCATCGACGGGCAGTGTGAAGAAAGTCACGACGTGCAGGGGGAGCAGTGGCGTTGACGGCCAGCGGATTCGATTCTTGGGCTCTGGACGAGTGGCGCGCCCACGCCTCATGTCGCAACGCCGACCCCGACATGTTCTTTCCCATCGGGACGACCGGGCCGGCCGTCTCCCAGATCGAGGCGGCCAAGATCGTCTGCCGCGCCTGTCCCGTACAGGCCCCCTGCCTGGAGTTCGCCTTGGCCACCAACCAGGACTCCGGCGTGTGGGGTGCGGCCTCAGAAGAAGAGCGCCGGATGCTGCGCAAGCAGCGCCGCCGAGCCAGCTGAAGGCTGCGCCGATGGGTGCAGCGGTGGCCCGAGCCCAGCTCAGTCACCCTCCCACGTAGCCGTCACCAGCGGTACCTGCACCTCGACGGCTGTACCCGAGTGGCCACCGTCCTCGTCGGGAACGACCTCACGGTTCCCCATGGTGATCGAGCCCTCGATCTGGGTGGTCACCAGGCTGCGCACGATCGACAGCCCGAGGCCCTTGGCCGACTCGAGGGAGAAGCCAGGCGGAAGCCCCACGCCGTCGTCGACGACTCGGAGCACCAGTTGCACGCCGTCGTTGTCGAGCTCGACCGTGACGCACCCGGCAGGCTCCCCCTCACCCCTCCCGTCCCCGGCGTCGCCGGGGACAGGGACAGGGACAGGGAAGGCGTGGTCGGCGGCATTTTGGAGCAGCTCGGTCAGCACGACGGCGAGCGGGGTGGCGATACGGGCGGGGAGGCGGCCGGGGTCTCCCTCCACCCGGAACCTGACGGGGCGTTCGGGTGAGACCAGGCTCTCCTCGACGGTACGCACCAGGGGGCGGACGATCTCGTTGAACGGCACGTCCCCCCCTCCCTCGCGCGAGAGGGTCTCGTGCACCAGGGCGATGGAACGGATGCGCCGCACCGATTCCTCGATGGCCCCCTTGGCCTCCAACGAGGTGAGCCGACGTCCCTGGAGGCGGAGGAGCGAGGAGATCGTCTGCAGGTTGTTCTTGACCCGGTGGTGGATCTCGCGGATGGTGGCGTCGAGGGACACCACCAAGCGGTCACGCCGGCGCAGCTCGGAGATGTCACGCAACAACAGCAGCGCTCCCGTGGTCTGCCCGCCCTCGAGCAGGGGCAGGCAGCGCAGGAGCACGGTGATCTCGTCGCCTCGCTCGATCTCTTCGGTGACGGGGCCACCGATGGCGAAGGCGGTGCGCACCACCACCTCCTCCAGCCCGAGGTCGCTCAACCGTTCGCCCTCGGCGTTGACGTGCACGCCCAGGCGGTGCAGGGCCGAGACGGCGTTGGGCGAGGCGTAGACCACCCGGCCGTCGCCATCGAGGACCAGGGCCCCGTCGCCCACCCGGGGTGCCTCCTCCACCTCGGTGTTCTCGACGCCAAAGGGGAACGTCCCGTCGGCGATCATGGTGGTGAAGCGGTGGAACACCGACATGTAGGTGCGCTCCAGCTCGCCGGGCTGGCGCCCGAGCGACGGCCTGGACTCCCGGCTGCACACGGCCACCACCTGGCCGTCGCAGCGCACAGGCACGGCCAGGACCTGGATGGGGGCGTCGCCGGGCAGGGTGATCTTGCCCTCGGCCATCTCTCCGGCGGCGAAAGCCCGGCCCACCACCGGGCGATCGGCGGCATCGACCTCGGCCCCCACGAAGTCGGTGCGATACACCGTCTGGTTGGTGGTGGGCCTGACCTGGCCCACCACCACGAAGACGGTGCCCTCGCTGCCGGCCAGGGGCACGAAGAGGAGCAGGTCGGCGAAGCACAGGTCGGCCAGCGGGCCCCAGGACGCCAACAGCCGGTGCAGGTGGGCCAGCGCCGGACCCTCGATCCCCCCGTGGGTGCGAGCCAGCTCGGCCAGGCCGCCCATGGCTATCTCGCCTCGACGGCGCTGGCCGGGGTGGCGCTGCCGGTGGCGGCGCCACCCCCGACGGGCACGGCCCGGCGCTGGCGGCCCCGGTAGGCGGCCAGGTGGTCATAGCCAGCCGCCGCCAGCAAGGCGGCGATGGACTCCCGGTGCTCGGCCACGTGCTCCAGGTGATGGGCGTCCGAGGCGGTGGTCACGGGTACGCCGGCGGCGCGGAACCGGGCCAGGAGGGGAGGAGCTGGATAGGCCTCGCCCACCGGCTTGCGCCAGCCCGCCGAGGAGACCTCGGCCGCCATCCCCGAGCGGGCCGCGGCCTCGGCCATGCGGTCGTAGAACTCGTCGGGGACCTCGG
>JAUJLZ010000215.1 GCA_030447125.1 Acidimicrobiales bacterium | reverse complement strand
ATCGAGGAGGCCGACGCCCTGGCCGCGGTCTCCAGCGGCGACAACACCAACATCGTGGTGGCCCGCATCGCCCGGGAGACCTTCGGCATCGAGCAGGTGGTGGCCCGCATCTACGACCCGGGACGGGCTGCGGTCTACGAGCGGCTGGGGATACCCACGGTGGCCACCGTGGCGTGGACCACCGACCAGGCACTGCGAAAGCTGCTGCCCGACCAGATGCGCACCGAGTGGACCGACCCCACCGGCAAGGTGTCGGTGGTCGAACGGGCGCTGCCGGCCCGGTGGGCGGGCCGGCCGCTCGAGGAGCTGGAGGAGCCCGGCCGGTGGCGCATCAGCGTGCTCACCCGCACCGGCCGGGCCATGGTCCCCGGCGCCGGCCTCATCGGCCAGGAAGGTGATCTCCTGGTGCTGAGCGTGGCCACCGGCGAGCTGGCCGCGCTGGAGGACCGCTTGGCCGGTGCCGCCGCCGACACCTCGAGCCTCCCCCGTCCGCGGCGGCGGTCGTCGTGAGGGTGGTCATCGCCGGTGGCGGCAACGTGGGCACCTACATCGCCACCGACCTGGCCGCCTCGGGCCACGAGGTGTTGGTGCTGGAGCAGTCACTGTCGGCGGTGGAGTGGGCCCAATCCTCGGGGGAGCACCCCGGGGTCGAGTTCAAGCTGGCCGACGCCTGCGAGCTGAGCGCGCTGACCGCCGTGGCCCTGGAGACCGCCGACGTCGTGGCCGCCGTCACCGGAGACGACGAGGACAACCTGGTCGTCTCCTTGCTGGCCAAGCAGGAGTTCGGCGTGCCCCGCGTGATCGCCCGGGTGAACCACCCCAAGAACGAGTGGCTGTTCAACCAGACCTGGGGTGTCGACGTGTCCGTGTCGACGCCCCACCTGCTCACCGCCCTGGTCGAAGAGGCGGTGACGGTGGGCTCGCTCGTGCGGCTCCTGCAGTTCGAGGGAGGAAGGGCCCGGCTGGTGGAGGTCACCCTGGCCGACGACTCGCCGGCCGCATCGGCCACGGTGGTCGACCTGGGCCTGCCTCGCGACTGCACGGTGGTGGCCATCGTGCGCGCCGACCACCTGGTCGTCCCCCGCGGCGACACCTTGCTCCTCGCCGGCGACGAGGTGCTGGTGCTCGTCACCCCCGACGCCGAGGTGGCCGTGCGCCGCGCCTTTGTCGGCGAAGTAGGCGAGGTCGGCGAGGTGGCCAGCGAGACCGGACGCCGTTGACGCCGGGCCGGCGCCCTCCTAGGCGCTGGGCGAAGGGATCCGGTAGTCGTGGGCGCGCAGGTGATGCTGGCGTATGAGCGCAGGCCGGCGCAGGGCGGCGGACAGGGCGGGGAGCACGATGGCCGGTTGGGCGACGAAGTGCTCGAGGGAAAAGGTCTGGCCGCCGAGGGCCAGGGTCTGGCTCGTGGCGGTGAGCACGCCCGACAACTCGTAGTACTCCTGGGCCACGACGACGGCGGGGTAGCGCTGGAGCTTGCGCCGGCGTGTCTGGTAGCTGCGCATGAGGTGGCGCTCGCCGTCGGTGAGGGCGAACTTGGCGCCCCAGCGCAGCGAGGCCCGGATGCAGTCGGGGGCAGGTTGGCGCAGGAGCACCGCGACCTCGTGGTGGCGTTGGGACCGGATCGACGAGGTACGCCGTTCCAGATCACGCAAGATGTCGGCTAGGGCCGCGCTGGCGGGCAGGAGCCCGGCCAGGAGGTGGGACTCACGTCGCTCGTCGTCGGCCACACGTTGCTCGGCTTCCACCCGCTGGTGGTGGATCCGCTTGAGCTCGGCCTCCACCGTCCAGGTCTGGTCCACCGCTCCTCACAGGGCCTGGAGGGGAGTGGAGGCCCACCTCCAGTGCACTCCAAGGAGATCAGCTCGTCAGTAGGTTCTTCTTGCACCTACCAAAGGTTGTGCAACGCAGCTACGGGAGGAGGGTGTAGGCCGGGTTGATCAACGTCAACTTGTTGCGCTCTCGGCGCACCACCCCCTCGAGGACCACGCCCCGGCCCGGGTCGAGACCTCGGATCGACCGCCGCCCGGTGAACACGACCAGGGCGGTCCCGGTGCCGTCGTCGACGGTGGCCTCGAGCGAGGGGCACCCGGCTCGGGGCACGGTGCGCAGGCTGGTGATCTCGCCCGCCACGCGAACGTGGCAACGCAGCGGGCAGTCGCCCAGGTCGACCCGCCCCAGATCCACGGCCTGGAACCGACTCGACAGCCGGTCGTGCTCCAAGTCGTCCAGGCTGGCGCTCCACCCCCGCACGAGCTTCTTGAGGCCCATGAGGGCAAGGGTAGCGCCAGGTGATGGCGGTATCCTGGGACGCGGTGAGCACCCGCAAGTTGATCGTGGCCGCTCTGGTGTGCGGGCTCGCCATCCTGGTCGCCGGTGCCGTGCAGCTGGTGATCTTCACCCGGTAGGGACCGGCGTCGCCCATTCGCCTGGGATAACGTGGCCCATGCGCTCCTTCAGAAACAAGCTCACCAGCGGCGCCGTCGTGGCCGTGCTGGCCCTGGGCGCGGTGGCCTGCCAGGACGAGGACGGAGACGGCGCCGGAACCGACGAGGAGATCAACGAGGCCGAGAACCAGATCGACGAAGGCCTCGACCAACTCGACCAGGAGATCGAAGAGAACACCGAATAGCCTGGGCTCCTCGGCCTGAGGAGGAGCGGGTGTCCCAGAAGTTCGATGTCGTCGTCGTGGGGGGTGGACCTGGTGGCTACGCGGCCGCCCTCTACGCCGCGGCCGCCGACCTGTCCGTGGCCTTGGTGGAGTCGGACCGGGTGGGGGGCACCTGCTTGCACCGGGGCTGCATCCCGGCCAAGGAGCTCCTGGAGACGGCGGCGGTCGTACGCACCATCGCCGGCGCCGGGGCGTTCGGCATCGACGTCGGGCCGCACACCATCGACTTCTCCACCTCCATGGGCCGCAAGCAAAGGGTGGTCGACGGCCTGTGGAGGGGCCTTGAGGGGTTGTTGAAGCGGCGCAAGGTCACCGTTTTGGCCGGCACGGGCACGCTGGCCGGCGGTGGTCGTGTCCAGGTCCGCACCGCCGACGGCGACGGAGCCCTCTTGGAAGCGGCGCACGTCATCCTGGCCCCGGGTTCGGTGCCCCGGACCATTCCCGGCTTCGACATCGACGGTCGCTTCGTCCTCTCCTCCGACGAGGTTCTGGCCATGTCCGACCTGCCCGCCTCGGCGGCCGTGATCGGGGGCGGTGCCATCGGCTGTGAGTTCGCTTCCCTGCTGGCCGACCTCGGGGTGGCGGTCACCCTGCTCGAAGGCCTGCCCAAGATCCTCCCCGGCTGCGACGGCGATGTGGCCGCGGTGGTCCGGCGCCACTTCGAGAAGCGGGGGATCGACGTACGCACCGGCGTCGAGGTCCTCGGACACAGGCCGGGGGAGGCGACGACGGTGGTCGACCTGGGCGGCGGCGAGTCGGTGGAGGTGGAGCGCATCGTCGTCTCCGTCGGGCGCCGGCCCCGCTCCGAGACGCTCGGCTTGGAGAGCACCGGGGTCGAGGTCGACGAGCGGGGGTTCATCAAGGTCGACCACACCTGTCGCACCACGCTGGAGGGAGTGTGGGCAGTGGGCGACGTGGTGGACTCCCCCCAGCTGGCCCACGTGGGCTTCGCCGAGGCCATCGTCGCCGTACGCGACGTGCTGGGCGAACACCCCCTGCCCGTGCAGTACGACAAGGTCCCCTGGTGCATCTACTGCCACCCCGAGGTGGCCTTCGCCGGCCACTCCGAGGAGTCGGCCCGAGAAGCCGGTTTGGATGTGGTGGTCTCCTCCCACCACTACCGGGGCAACGGGCGGGCCCTGATCGTGGGCGAGCCCGAGGGCCTGGTCAAGGTGGTGGCCCTGCGGGACCCCGACGGGCCCGACGG
>JAUJLZ010000031.1:6536-13355 GCA_030447125.1 Acidimicrobiales bacterium | reverse complement strand
GGCCCGGCCTGCATCGGGGGGACGCTACCGGCGCCGGTCGGCAACCGACCCTCGCGAGTCCGTGGCCCTGGCCGCCGAGGCGGCCGACCCCACCGGCTTCGAGCACATCGCCGTGGTCCAGGTAGGCGACGACGAGGAGGGGTTCCTGCGCTTTTGGACCGGCGAGGTGCTGCCCCGCCTGCAGTGACGACGGGGCGGGATGGGCGGGGCCGGGGTGGGCGGGGCCAGGCGAGAGCTGGTTCAGCCGCAGGCGGTGACGGTCACCAAGTCGGAGACGGCTTCGACCGAGGTGTCGCCGTGGGCTTCGGCCCACTGGCGCCAGGCCCGCTCCAACTCGGCCAGATCGGCGGGCGTGTCCATGGCGTAGGCCATGCGGACGCACGTCCGGTCGGCCTCGTCCCAGGCCACGTAGCTGTCACCACCCCACCCGTCGGCCGCCTGGGTGCCGGCCTGGCTGCCGATCAGCTCGCCGAGGGTGAGCGACAATGCCCATTCGCCGTAGGTGCCCTCCTCGATGACGGGCCCTTCCGCCGGAGGGGCGGGAACGGCGACAGGGTCTTCACCCCGGAGGTAGATGGCGGGATCCAAGATCTCCTCGCTCGTGGTGGGCGGTTCACGGAACGCCTGGTCGACCCGCGGCTCCCGACCGGCGTCCAGCAGGCCGCCCACGAACGAGGGCCCGGCCAGGTAAGGGAACTGGGCCAGGCTGGACACGATCGACGGGATGGGCGAGGTACCGGCCTGGCTGGCGAACTCGGCCGCCTGGCGCGCCGACTCTTCCTGCTCCTCGGCGCTCAGGGTCTGGCGGTAGCCGAACTCGACCGACAGGGAGACCCCTTCGATCAACGACGAGAAGGCCAGCGAGGACTCGTCGTCGGCGTCGTAGACCTCGGGCCGGTAGAGCTCGAAGTGCTGGTCGTCGAGCGCGTGGGCCAGTTCGTGGACGAGCGTGGTCCGGGTGTAGGCGGTGAGCTCGGAACCCCGGATGAAAAGCTCGTCGGTCTCGGGATCGTAGAAGCCGAGCACAGCGTCGCCGTAGAAGGAGACAAAGGCCTCGAAGAGGTCGACCCCGGGCTCGATGAGGTGCAGCGCCCGCAGCACCTTCTCGCTCTGGTCGGTCTCCTCGCGGTTCTCCTCGACGTCTTGCAGCAGGCGGGCGACGAAGGGTCCGTCGGTGAGCAGCTGCACCTCGACGGGGCGAAGGAACTCCAGCTCGCGCTGGTCGGCAACGAACCTCGACAGTTCGGCCACCTCGCGCTCGAGGGGGGTGTCGGGGGCGGTCGACGTCGTGGTGGTACTGGGCACCTCGGTGGTCGGCGGTGCACTGGTCGTCGTCGGATCGAGCACGGGCGGGGGCTCGGCGGGGGCGGAGTCGACCGGGCGCTCGGCCAGCACCGACTCCTGGCCCGGGGCGTCGAGGAGCACCAGGGCCGTTGCGTTGGCGGCCAGGACGAGCACCACGGCCACGGCCAGGGCGACCGTTCGTGCTCCCCAGCGGCGGCGCCTCGGGAGATGTCCCCCTACCGGCGGGGCCTCGGGGGGGATCCCAGACATGGTCCGACCCTAATGGTGAACGCTCCCGCGCCCTCGTCGCCCCCCTTGGTGTCAGCTTCTGGCGGGTGAGCCTCAGTCAGGCGGGAACTGGCGGCGGAGCTCTTCGGCCTCGGGTGACGGCGACGACTCCTCCTCGGGGAAAGGAAGGCGGTTCCCGGCTTCGGGCTCGGTGGTGGTGGGAACCGCTGAGGTGGTCGTCGTCGTGCTGGGCGGCAGCGTGACCACCGTGGCCGGCATCGTGGTCGTGGTCGTGGTCGTGGTCGTGGTCGTGGTTGTCGGTTCGGCGACCGTGTCGGGTGCGGTGGGGGCGTCGGCCGGAGGTGGCCCCAGCTCGTCGGGCAGCGCTGGGGCGGGACCGACGTCGGTCTTGCCGTCGAGCACGTAGACGGCATCGCCCTTGTCCACCAGACCGGGGAAGTACTCGGCGATGTGCATGGGAATGCGGACGCAGCCGTGTGACGCCGGGTAGGTGGGCACCGAGGAAGCTCCGTGGATGGCGATGCCCCCGCCCGTGAAGTACACCGGGTTGTAGAGCTTCCCGAGCCGAGACGTGCGCCAGCCCGGGTAGCGCCACATGAAGCGATGGGCACCCACGGGGGTGATGGCCGTGCCGCAGCCGCCCGGCGCGCAGTAGCGCTCGTTGTTCCCGCTGGAGATGTGGCTGATGAGGCGAAGGTCGCCACCCTTGTAGAGGAACAGGAGTTGGCGGGGCAGGTCGATCTCCACCCGGTCGGCCCCTCCATCAGGGACCTGGGGCGTGGGCTCGGCCGGATTCGCCAGCGCCTCCTCCACTGCCGGGGTGACCTCGCCGGTGGGCTTCATCCCGTTGAGCTTCTGGAACGCCTGCACGGCGAAGACGGTGCCCTGGCCGAACACGCCGTCGGCCGCCCCGGGGTCGAAGCGCAGCTCGGTGAGGCGGCGCTGGAGAGCGGCGACGTCCTCGCCCTCGGCCCCGGCCACCAGGCCCTCAGGAGGGGACGCCTCGGTGGTGGTCGTGGTCGGCGCCTCGGTGGTGGTGGTGGTCGGCACCTCGGTGGTGGTGGTCGTGGGCGACAGCCCCGACGTCGAGGGGGCCAGGGGCGCTTGGGCCGCCTGACTGCTCGATCCGGTGAGTCCGTAGGCCGCCCCGGCCACGGCGATGGTCACGACGACAGCGACGATGCTCACCCAACGGGTTCGGTTCATGTGCTCCATCTTCTCTCGCTGGCTTGACCTTCGACGCACCAGACGGCGGATGGGTTCCACCGTTCCTGAGCCAGACCGGCGCAAACGTAGCCGCTCCTCGGGGGGTGATCGTCAACAGGTGGGCCAGGCCCGTTTCTCGCTGGCGACCCGTGGGTACGCCGGGCCTCGCCAGGTCGGGCGCCACGGCGGAGCGCCCGGCCCGGCACCACCTTCTTGCGGTGGCGTGGTGTGGTGGTGCCGGCGACGGGAGTCGAACCCGTACGCCCCGAAGGGCAGTCCCTTTTAAGGAGACCGTGTCTGACCGTTCCACCACACCGGCGAGGGGCCAGGCTAGATCGAACACCCGCCACGCCCGACCATCCGGGCGGTCGGGCTGGTCGGGGCTAGCCGGTGGTGTTCGGGTCGAGATCGAGGGCGGCCGAGTTGATGCAGTAGCGCTCGCCGGTGGGCCGGGGCCCGTCGGGGAAGACGTGGCCGAGATGCGAGTCGCACCGAGCGCAGCGCACCTCCGTGCGGGACATGCCCAGGGTGCGGTCGACCACCTTGGTGACCCGATCGTCAGCGATCGCCGTCCAGAAGCTGGGCCAGCCCGTCCCCGAGTCGAACTTCTCATCGGAGCGGAAGAGCTCCACCCCGCAGCCGATGCAGCGGTAGACCCCGGGCTGCTTGGTGTCCCAGTAGGCGCCGGTGAAGGCCCGCTCGGTGCCACCCTGGCGAGCCACGGCGTACTGCTCGGGCGTCAGGCGCCGGCGCCACTCCTCGTCGGTCCTGGGGCGGTCGGGACTGGGGATCTGCTCGTCGATCGAGCCCGAGGGCTGATCCGTGTCGTTGGCCATGCACCCAGGCTACGGGCCGGCCCCCCACTGCTCCATCAGCTCGTCACCCCGTTGCGCCCACTCCTCGGCGGTGATGGCGAAGCGCAGGTGATCCTCCCACACGCCGTTGATCTCGAGGTAGCGCTCAGCCGTCCCCTCGCAGCGCAGTCCCAGCTTTTCCACCACTCGCCGGCTCGGTCGGTTGCGGGGGACGATGGCGACTTGCAGGCGGTGCAGCACGAGGTCCTCGAAGGCAAAACGGGCCAGCACCACCAGGGCCTCGGGGACATAGCCGTGGCCGGCGCAGTCCCGGTCGATCCAATAGCCCACGTAGGCGCTCTGGAACGGACCCCGCTGCACCCCGTTGAGGTTGATCTCGCCACAGAGCCGGCGTCCGACGAAGATCCCGAAGCCGTAGCCCGTACCGAGCTGACGCTCCCGATCGCGGGCCCGGCACCGGGTGCCAAAGGCGGAGCGGTTGCGGACGATGTCGGGCGATCCCGGTGGCCGTCTCGGTTCCCAGGGGGCGAGCCAGGCGTGGCTGCGCAGGCGCACCGCTTGCCAGTCGCCGAAATCACGAGGCGTGAGGGCACGGAGGTGCACCCGAGTGCCCCGCAGGACCGCCGGCTCGTGATGGGCGGCAATCGACACGGCCGGTGATACTACGTCTGGAGGAAGTTGACCGTCACCCAGAGGCGGCCCCCGGCCTCCACCACGCCGACCCCGACCCGGCTGAAGTCACCGAGGACGTTGCCGCGGTGCCCGGCCGAGGCCATGAACGCGCGGTGGAGCACCTCGACTCCGGAGCCGGTGCCCACGTTCTCGGCCAAGCGCTGCCACCCGGGATCGACCTGGTCGCGCAGCGATGGGTTGTGGGCCAGGCGACCCGACGACGCCATCTTCGCCGACCACGCCTGAGCCACGCTGGCGAGGCTGGGATCAGACCTCAGCGGGTCCAGTCCGGCATCGGCCCGCTCCTCGTTGATCAGACCCAGGAACGACTGCGCCACGGCACTCGAGCGCGACTGCTTCGACTTCTTGGCGAGCACCGACACCTTGGCATCGCCGGAGGATGAGGCGCCCTTGGACGCAGTGTCGCCCTTGGCGTGAGCACCGGCGGGCCCGGCCAGGATCGAGGGGCCGACCAGGCTCAAGAGCCCAGACACGAGGACGGCAGCGACGCCACGAGATGAACGAGACACAGGACCTCCTTGAGGGGAAACCCAGTGTCTAGCCCACGACGGCGGCCCCGTCACCCCCTGCTCGGCCAAACGCAGGGGGCGATCAGCTGAACAGCAGGCTGCGCACCATCCCGTCGAGGATGTCGGACTCCGAGACCAGGAGCTCGCCGACGTCGAAGTAGCGCATGGTCGCCACCAACGCACAGCAGCCTCCGACGATGACGTCGGCCCTGGCCTCCTCCAGACCCGGGTTGTGGATGCGGTCGGCGCGCGACTCGGTGGCCAGGGTGCGGAACACGTCCTCGGCAGCCGCCCGATCGAGGCGGAAGTGGTGGATCTGGGGGCGGTCGTAGGCCACGCCCAGCTCGACGGCGGCCACGGTGGTGATCGTGCCGGCCAGGCCGACCATGAGCGCCGCCTCTCGGGACTCCGGCAGCTCCCGCACCACGTCGTCGAGGTAGGCCTCGGTCACGGAGATGGCCGCGCTCAGCTCCTCGGGCCTGGGGGGATCGCTCTGCAGGTACTGCTCGGTCAGGCGGACGCAGCCCACATCGATGGAGGTGACGCCGGCGGGACCGCCTGTCCCGTCGCCCACGGCGAACTCCGTGGAGCCTCCACCGATGTCGACCACCAGGAACGGTCCGCACGAGGCGTCGAGCTCGGCGGTGGCGCCGAGGAACGACAGTCGGGCCTCGTCGGTGCCCGAGAGCAACTCGGGCACCACGCCGAGGACATCCTCGACCCGTGAGAACAGCTCGCCGCGGTTGGCGGCGTCACGGGCGGCGGAGGTCGCCGAGAGGCGGATGTGCTCGACACCGTGATCGTCGATGATCGTGCGGTATTGCTCGACGACCTGCAACGTCCGCTCCATGGCGCGGGGGTCGAGGAGTCCCGTGGCGTGGACACCGGCACCCAGGCGCGTGATGACCGCCCGCCGATCGAGGGTCTGCAGGGCGCCGTCGCCGCCCTCCCGGGCCACGAGCAGGCGGGTGGAGTTGGTCCCGCAGTCGATGGCGGCGACCGCAGGGACGGTCACGGCCGGCCTGTCGCCAGGGTGCGGGCGAGCGTGGCTGCCACCCACCGTCCCACGGGGTCGTCACCTCCCGCCAGGTACCAGGCGTAGTGGGCGTGCAGGCACTTCACCCCTCGCCGGGTACCCCCGACCCCCCCCTCGGGACGGGGTCCCTCGTGCCCCTCGGGAAGGGCAGCATCGCGTTCGGCGGCGTAGAGACGGTGAGCCTGGCGCAACGCCGCCGGCTCCACCGCCTCCTCGGCGGCCCGCACGCCTCCGCACGACTCCAGCCGGCTCACCTCCATGCGCTCCTTGGCCCCCACCAGCCAGTACCGGGTGGGCATGGGCGTGCCGTCGTCCAGCAGGGGGGCGTTGCGGATGACCACGGGCTCGGCGAGCCTCGATCGCACCACCACCTCGAACGACGCTCGGGGAACACGACCGAGCAGGTCGCTGACCGCCCGATGATCACGCTTCTGGTGATCCTCACCCTGATGGTCGGCGCCGCTCACCGCCGAGGCGTCAGGTCTCGATGACCGAGTTGGTCTCGCCGTACTCGTTGACCTGGTGGCTGTGGGCCTCAGGCTCGGTGAACCAGGTGCCGCCCTCGCTCAGGTACTTGAACGAGTAGCACTGACCGGGCTGCAACTCGACGGTTGCACTGCGGGTGCCGTTGGCCCGCTTCTTGAGCGGGTCGGCCATGGGGTCCCACTGGTTGAAGTCGCCCAGCACCGAGACCGGCTCGGGGGTCTCGGTGAGGGGCAGGACGAAGTTGGCCTTGACCTTGCCGTTGCCCCGGCTGGCGGTGAGCTTGATCATGTGGAGTTCCCTTCGGTCGCCATACCTGACCCACGCTACTGCTGCCGGTCGCTAGATCACCGGCGGGATCGGTATCAGCTTGGGGGCCCACCACCTCCCTGGTGCAAAAGGCGCACCACGCCGGCCCCTTGGGGGATCGAGCTCGTGCAGTGCGGGCACGTCTTGGTGGTCGCCTCGACGTCTGGATGGCCCTGGTCTCCACCTCAGGCCCTCCTCAGCCGCCCGTCTCGTCGACGTTCCTCTCCCAGACCTC
>JAUJLZ010000031.1:0-6436 GCA_030447125.1 Acidimicrobiales bacterium | reverse complement strand
CCACCTCAGGCCCTCCTCAGCCGCCCGTCTCGTCGACGTTCCTCTCCCAGACCTCCGGGTTGGCCAGGTGGTGGGGGCGGCGGCCGGCGAGGATGCGCTCGACGTCGTCGACGACCATGGCGCTGTGGTGGATGACGACATCGTCGGCCGCCCCGGCCAGGTGTGGGGTCAGGGTGACGTGGTCGAGGGTGAGCAGCGGGTGCTCACGAGGGAGCGGCTCGTGCCAGTAGACGTCGAGGGCGGCCCCGGCGATGGCGCGGCGGCCCAAGGCGTGCACCAGAGCAACCTCGTCGACGACGGCGGCCCGGGCGGTGTTGACCAGGACGGCGTGGGGGCGCATGGCCTTCAGGGCGGCGGCATCGATGAGGCCGGTGGTCTCGGGGGTCAGGGGGCAGTGGAGGCTGACCACGTCGCTCTCGGCCAGGAGCTCGATCAGGGAGGCGGCCTGCGCCGGCGGGTCGGGCGCAGCCACGTAAGGATCGCTCACCAGGACTCGCATGGCGAAGCCACCGGCCGCCCGGCGGGCCACCTCTCGGCCCACGGCGCCGTAGCCGACGAGGCCGAGCGTGCGCCCGGCCAGCTCCGGACCCCGGAAGTGCAGGTAGGGCACCTCGCCGTCGACGTGCCAACCCACCCGGCGGAGGTGGTCCTGGCCCCGGGCCAGGGAGCGGCACTGGGCGATGATCAGGCCCATGGTGAAGTCGGCCACCGAGGCGGCGTTGCGGGCCGGGGTGTGGACCACCGGGACGCCGCGAGCCGTGGCCGCAGCCAGGTCGACGTTGCTGGGCGCGCCCCGGGCCGTGGCCACGATGCGCACGTCGGGCAGGGCGTCGAGGACCGCCCCGTCGACGGTCTCGATCTCGACCACCAGCAGTGTGGCTGCGCGCCCGGCAGCCACCAGGTCCTCGGGGTCGAGGACCTGGCGGGTGACGCCCCAGCCGGTCCGAACCACGTCGTAGCCGAACGCCTCCAGCCGGGCCTGCCCGTCGGCGCTGAGCTCGGCGGTCACCAAGGCCTTCACCGAAGTTCCTCGGGGAGGTGCGTGCGCAGGACCTCGTGAGCTCGGAGGTAGCGGCGGTAGGGCTCCTCGTAGGGCTGGGGGTCGCCGGCGGGGATGACGACCGTGCCTGTCGCGTCACCGCCGGCACGCAGATCCATCCCACACGCCCGGGCCACCAGGGCGACGCCGGTGACCGCCGCCGGCTGCGTGGTGGCGGGCACGGTGACCTCGCGCCCGACCACCTGGGCCACCAGCCGCGGGAGATGACCGTGGCGGGCCCCGCCCCCGGTCACCACCAGTCGAGTCACCCGCCGTCCCAGCACGCGCTCGAGGTCGGCCACGTTGGCCCGCACGGCATAGGCGTGGGCCTCGACAAAGGCCCGGGCCACGTCGGCGCCGGTGGTGGAAGGGCCGACCCCCACGATCGTCTGCGGGGCCCGGGTCACCCACGCCTCCTCGCTCCACACCGGGACCGCCACCACCGCGGTGACCCCGTGGGCGCCGGGCTCGCTGTCCCCCGCCCTCGTCCACAGCTCGTCGACCGAGCAGCGCTGGACGCCTGCCAGCCACGCGAGCATCGTCCCGGGGTAGGCGGCGTTGGTCTCCACCGCCCAGCGATCAGGGGCCAAGTGGGTCGACACCCAGGGGTGGCGCAGCGGGTCCTGCGGCGGCACGGACGTCGCCGCCTGGACCGGGGTGCTGGACCCGGCCACCACCGTGACGACCCCGTCGGCCAGGCCCCCCGAGCCCATGGCCGCCGCCTGCGTGTCGCCCCCGCCGGCGACCACGGGCAGGCCCACGGGCAAACCCAGATCGTCGTCCACCAGGTGGCCCACCACCGTGCCCGCCTCCACCAGCGGGGCCAATCGGGCGGTGCCGAGACCGACGCCTTGGAGGAGATCTGTGGCCCAGCACCGTGGGGCCACGTCGGCCATCTGTCCGGCACTGGCGAGGGACACCTCGGTGAGCTCCTGGCCCGAGAGGCGCCACAGGGCCCAGTCGTGGATGAACAGCACCCGACGGGTCGCTGCCCAGCGCTGCGGCTCGGCCTCGGCCAGGTGGAGGAGCTTGGGCAGGGTCAGCTCGGGGGCCGGCCAGTGCCCGGTGGTGGCGTAGAGGGCGTCGACCCCCACCTCCCGCCGCAGCCGGTCGAGCTGGTCGGCGCCCCGCCGATCGCTGTTGAGGACGGCCGGGCCCAGCTCGTTCGTGCCGTCGGTGAGGACGAAGCCCTGGCGCAGCGAGGAGGCGGTGACGCCGGCGTAGTCGCCGGGCTGGCGGTCGGCCCGGGCCACGGCCTCGCGCAGCGTCCGTCGACAGGCCGCCCACCAGGAGGCGGGGTCGAGCTCCACACGGTCGGGGCCCGGTCGTTGGGTGACCACCGTCTCGGTGGCCGCGGCGACCAGTGTCCCACCCACCTCCGCCACCCAGGCCTTGACGGCAGAGCCCCCGAGGTCGAGCCCGGCCGCCAGCAGGGTCACGGGGCGGGCAGCGATCCGGCCGCCTCGGCCTCCATCTGATGCACCCGGGCCAGGTATTCGGGCGGGCACTCGGTGGTGGTGTCGCCCAGCATGAGGGCCCGGTAGGTGGCCGCCGCCGCCTCCTCCAGGTTGGCCGCCCGCTTGTGGGCCTCTTCGACGGTGGCGCCCACCACCGAGCAGCCGTGGTGGCCGAGGATGACGGCGTCGGCATCGACCAGGGCGGCGGCGCCGGCGGCGGCCAGCTCCTCGGTGCCGGAGGCGATGTAGGCCACCGTGGCCACCCGTCGCACGTAGTAGGCGTGGTCGATGGTGATGAGACGGATGCGATGGCCCAGGGCGTCGAGCAGCACCGAGAGCTGCGGGTGCAGGTGGATGACGGCGTTGACGTCGGGCCGGGCCCGGTAGCTGTGCAGGTGCAGCGCCACCTCACTGGAGGGCGTGACGTGCCCGCCCCGCCAGGTGCCATCGAGGCTGACCAGGCTGAAGTCGTCGGCGTGCAGCTCGTCGAGCCACGTCCCGCTGGCGGTGACCACGCACTGGTCGGCGCCGGGCAGGCGAGCCGAGAGGTTCCCGCCCGATCCGAGCACCAGCCCCCGGTCGACGGCCTTGGACCCGAGGCGGATCAGTTGCTGGATGAGGCCGGCGTGATCGTGCAGGGGACCAGTGGCCGCGGGACCGAGGTTCATGGGACCAGCATGGCCTTGAGCCGGCTCCGGTCGGGCGCCTCGCTCACGGCAGCGTGTACGTCTCCCATCGAGTGGCGGTGGGTGACGATGCGCTCGGCGTCGATCAGGCCTGTACGAAGGAGCTCGATTGCCTCGGGGAACGCCCTGGGAGCGAGATGCCCGCCTCGGATGTCGAGCTCCTTGTGCTCGGCCACCACGTTGAGGTCCACGGTCGCCGGGTGCCGGTACACCCCGTAGAGGACGAGGCGACCGCCGGGGACGAGCGCGGCCAGGCCCAGGTGGACGGCATCGGGCGATCCGGAGCAGTCGATGAAGACGTCGGGGCCATCGCCTGCCGTCAGCTCCAGCAGCTCCTCCACGCCGGGGGTGGTCTCGGCCTCGGTACTCGAGGTGCGGGACAGCTCGACCACGTCGTCGGCGCCCAAGGCGAGGGCGAGCTCGGCCCGGGCCGGCGAGGTCACCACCGCGATGAGGCGCTTGGCCCGTCCCCGGGCTGCGCCCAGGGCGGCGGCGCCGATGGAGCCGATGCCGGCGATGACCACCACGTCGTCGGCCCCGATCTCGGCCCGGCGCAGGGCGTGCACCGAGCAGGCGGCCGGCTCCACCAGCACGGCGGCGGTGGTGTCGAGGTCGGGCGGGATCTCATGGACCACGGCCTCGGGCGGAAGCGCCATGCGCTCGGCGAAGGCCCCGGGCAGGCCGCTGCCCAGGTGCGTGCCGAAGCGGCACAGGTTCTCTCGCCCGGCCCGGCACAAGCGGCAACGCCGGCACGGCACCATGACCTCGGCGGTCACCCGGTCGCCGACGCCCACACCCCACTGATGGGCGCACTCGTCGTCGATCCAGGCCACCCGGCCCAGGATCTCGTGGCCCGGGGTGAAGGGAAACGACAGCTCCCAGGGCCCGTCGCCTCGCCAGATCATGCGGTCGGCGGCACAGACGCCGGAGGCCTCGATCTCCAGGACCGCCCCGGCCTCCCGCCGGGGGTCGGGCACGTCCTCGAGGCGGAAGTCGCCGGGCCCGTGGGCCACGACCGCCCTCACCGGGCCCCGAGGAGGTGGGCCCGGCTCTCGGCTGCCGCCTCGGCGCCGGTGGCGACGCCGGCGCAGACGGCGCCGTACAGGTCGAGGGAGGCGGCGCCGGTGTAGCCGGTGGCGTCGAGGGCGGCGGTGAAGGGGGCGAAGTCGTGGAGGCGCCCGACCGGTAGGTCATCGTCGGCGTTGCCCTCGACGGCGTCGCCCAGGTGCACGTGCCAGAGGCGCGCGCCCACCCGGCCCACCACCGCGGCCGGGTCCTCGCCGGCGGCGTAGGCGTGACCGGTGTCGAGGAGGACCCCCAGGCCGGGCACGGCGTCACACAGGCCGAGGGCGTCGCCGGCCGTCGCCAGCGCCGTGTCCGGCTTGTACTCCAGCGCCACGCGCGCACCGGTGGGGGCCACGGCGGCCACCACCCGACGGGCGCCGGCGACGAGCTCGTCCCGGGAGGCGTCGGGGGGGTCGGCCCCAGGCCACAGACCGATGGTGTCGAGGCCGAGGCCGACAGCCACCTCGGCGGTGGCCCGAGCTTCGTTGGCCACCCCCTCAGCGCTGTCCGGCGTCGACAGGGCCCCGTCGGGCCAGCGCTCGGCCGGCAGCGAGAGCAGGAGCATGGCCACCGGCAGGCCCGTCCCCCCGGCCAGGGCCTGGAACCACTCGACTCGCTCCGGGGCCAGTTCGTCGTCGGCCCGGTAGACGCCCACCTCGACGCCCTCGAAGCCGGCGGCCGCCGCCGCCGCCCACACGGCGGCGTCGTCGAGCCCGTCGGGCCAGTGGTTCCAGTCGGCGTCGCAGAGCCGCCAGCCCGTCATGGTCGGATGCCCCCGACCTCGGCCAGGCGGGCCAGGGTGGCCCGCCGCACCGGCACCGTCTGGGCCTGGACCAGGTGGAACAGCGCCTCGCGTGCCTGGCGCTGGGCCGGGGAGGACAACGACATCCCTGCTCCCCCGCTGGCCGCCACCAGCGCCGTAGCGGCCCGCACGCCCAGCTCCAGAGCCCGGGCCCGCAGGGCCAACCGCTCGTCGATGGCCTCTCCCGCCGGGACCTCGTCGAGCAGGCGGTAGGCCGCGGTGCGCACAGCCGCCGTCTCCTCAGCCAGGCCGGTGGCCAGGCTGAGCGCCATCGGCTCGTCCCGCCGGTCGGCCGCCTCTTCCAGCCTCGCCACCACCGAGGCGAGGAGCCCGAACACCGCCGGGGTGACATTGGCCGCCTTGTTGGCGTCAACCCGGCGCCAGTCGCCGAGGGGGACCACCTCGATGACGTCGGCGGCGGACACGACCAGGCCGTCGAAGTCGAGGCGGACGGTCGCCGTCGCCCCCATGGCTGCCAGGGCGAGGGGGGCCGACGCCACCAGGCCGGGTTGGGACCGGGCCGCCACCAGGACCGACACGGCCTGGTCATCGTCCGTGGCGGCGGCGACCAGCAGCACCTCGGCCAGGCCCCAGCTGGTCACCCACGATGCCGTACCGTCGAGGATCCACCCACCGTCGGGTTCCGGCCGGGCTCGGACCGTCGGCCCTACGAGGCGCCGAAGCTGGGCCACGGCGATCCCCCCCAGGCTGTTGGTGCAGAGGCGGGGAAGCCAGCGCCGGCGCAGCTCGTCGTTGGCGGAGCGGGCCACCACCCGCACCGGCCAGGCATGTTGGGTCCACACGAACCAGGTGGCCCCGTCGGCCCCCGACAGCACCTCGGTGACCCGGCGGGCCACGGACGCCGGGACATCACTTCCTCCGGCGTCGACCGGGCCGTAGACACCGAGGAGACCGGCGCCGGCCAGGGCCGAGACGTGGCTGGCGGGCACCCCCTCGACATCGACCCGCTCGGCCTCGGGGGCCAACAGCTCCTCGGCCAGGCGAACCGCCGACCGAACGCAGGGATGGGCGTCGATCTCGGCGTCGGAAGCCAGGGTGGCGGGGGCGTCGATCACGGATCGCCAGACTATCGACGCGGTCACCGCCGGGCCTGGTCACTTCCACCGGCATTGGTGGCTGGTCAAACTCGCGTTGTAACCTTGCGTCATGCGACTCGCCG
The DNA here is from genome assembly GCA_030447125.1 of Acidimicrobiales bacterium. The sequence continues at coordinate 207 of JAUJLZ010000031.1, read as the reverse complement.
TGTGCGGAGGCGTCTACTCCAACCCCTACGCCCTGCGGGCGTTCCTGGAAGACGCCCGGGCCCGGGGCTGCGAACGGCTGTGGTGCCTGGGCGACCTGGGCGGCTTCGGCGCCGAGCCCGACGCGGTGTGGCCGCTGCTGGTCGACAACGGGGTGGAGTGCATCGCCGGCAACTACGACGTGGCCATCGGCCGGGGTGACGACGACT
>JAUJLZ010000214.1 GCA_030447125.1 Acidimicrobiales bacterium | reverse complement strand
GCTCGCCTGTGCGAGGCGCTCGTGCGGTCGCTCGACAGAAGGGGGTTCGATCGCTGGGGCGAGATCTAGCCTCAGGTCGGGGCCGAGGTGGGTCACGGCTGTGATCTGCCCGTTCCACGCCTGACCCAGGGTGGCGGCCCCCGGCCCAGCGAAGACGGGCAGGCCGTCGTCGCCGCCCACCAGCTTGGGAGCAAGGTAGAGCACGTAGCGGTCGACCAGGTTCGCTCGGTGGAAGGCGCCGGCCACGCTGGCGCCCCCCTCGACCAGGACTTGGACGCAACCCCGCTCCCCCAGTCGGTCGAGGATCCGGCTGAGATCTCCCTCCATCTCCACGGCGGGACGCACCTTCGCCTCCTCAGGGGCACGACCGAGCACCACCCGCAACGGGTCGGGGCCTTCGGCCAGGCGGACGGTGAGGCTGGGATCGTCGATGCGCACCGTGGCTGCGCCCACGATCACGGCGTCGCTCTCGGCTCGCAGACGATGGGCGTCGGCCCGGGCTTCGGGGCCGGTGATCCACTGCGACGAGCAGTCGGCGGCCGCCGTGCGACCGTCAAGTGTGGCCGCCAGCTTGAGCACGACCCAGGGGCGACCGGTCCGTCGGTGCTTCAGGTAGGGCGCCAGCTGTTCGGCGGCGGCTTCGGCCCCCACCCCCACCACGACGTCGACCCCTGCTTGACGCAGCCGCTGGAGACCTCGTCCGCGGACACGAAGGTCGGGGTCCTCTAGGGCGACCACCACCCGGGCGACACCGGCGGCGATCAGGGCCTCGGCACAAGGCGGCGTGCGGCCCTGATGGGCACAAGGCTCGAGGGTGGACCACACGGTGGCTCCCTGGGCGAGCCCACCCGCGGCTGCCAGGGCCACCACCTCGGCGTGGGGACCTCCAGGAGCGGAGGTGGCACCCTCGAAGACCACGCCCTCGGTGCTGCGGACCACGGCCCCGACCCAGGGGTTGGGATGCGCCCGGGTCCGGGCCCCCGCCGCCAAGCGCAGAGCCCGTCCCATCATCGCCTCGTCGTCGGGGTGGGGCACGACCGAGGTGCGCCCGTTCGCCGGTCGTGGGCCAGCCACCGTCAATGCTCCCGCACGCCGGCCAGGAGGCGCAGGGCGTGGGGCAACACGTCGAGCACGGCCTCCAGGCACTCCACCGCCCCCGAGGTGGACCCCGGGGTGTTGAGCACGACGGTTTGGCCCACGCTTCCGGCTACCCCTCGCGAGAGCCGGCCCAGGGGGTTGACCAGGCGCATGGCTTCGGCCAGCCCTGGGGCTTCCCGCTCGAGCACCGCCCGGGTGCCCTCAGGGGTGAGGTCCCGCGGTCCGAAGCCCGTTCCGCCGGTGGTCACCACCAAGCCGGGAAAGTCGCGGCACAGGGCGGCCAGGGCGGAGGAGACCGAGTCGATCCCGTCGGCCACCACCGAGTGGTCGACGACGTCGAAGCCGGCGACGCCGAGCCGCTGGGCCAGGGCCTCCCCCGAGCGGTCGGTCCTGGTGCCGGCCACCACCCCATCTGAGACGGTCAGCACCTTGGCCCGCATGGGCTCGTCGTTCCCGGCGCTCACGCCCGAGAGCCTACGGCGAGCACGCTCGGCCAGCCCGGGTCAATCGCCCAGGCGCTCACCGGGCTCGGGGCGAGCACCGTTGCGCCACGCCGTCACGTCCTGGGGGGCCTTGCCCTCGGGCTGGACCTCCACCAGCGCGAGGCTGCCGCCGCCCGTTCCCACCCGGGTTCCATCGAGAACCCCGGTGTCGAGCTCACTTCCGTGGCCAGGCGGGAGCAACCGGGCCCGCCGTATCTTGAGTCGCCGACCCCGGAAGGTGGTCCACGCCAAACCCAGTCGGACCACCCGGTGGAGCTCCCCAGCCGGGCGAGCCCAGTCCAGGCGCATCTCCTGGGGTTCGAGCTTGGTCGCGTAGGTGGGCTCGCCCTCCTGGGGCCGGGCGCGGCCCAGGCCGGCTCGCAGGGCCTCGACCAAGAGGTCGGCGCCGAGGGACACCAGGCGGGCCCGGAGCTCGTCGGCGGTCTCGTCGGGACCGATGGGCAGGCGCGCGCAGGCGTAGACAGGTCCTGTGTCAAGGCCCTCCTCCAGTCCCATCAGGCAGACGCCGGTCTCCTCGTCGCCGGCGAGGATGGCCCGCTCCACCGGCGCCGCCCCCCGCCAACGGGGCAGGAGGGAGAAGTGGAGGTTGACCAGGTCGAGGCGGGCCAGCACGTGGGGCCGGATCAGGCGCCCGTAGGCCACCACCACACCGAGGTCGGCACCCACGTCGAGGACGTCGTCGACCCGGTCAGTAACAGACAGGCCGAGCTCGAGCGCCGCGGCCTTGACCGGCGTGGGGACGAGGCCGGCGCCCCGGCCCCGCTTGCGGTCGGGTTGGGAGACGACCAGGGCAACATCGAACCCGGCGTCCACCAGGGCCCGCAGGGGCTCGACCGCAGCCTCGGGGCTGCCCAGGTAGACCAGCCGGCGGGGCGGCGCCACCGAGGTCAGGATCGACCGGGAAGACGCAGACGACGACGAGGCCCGTCGTCACTGGCCGCCAGGGCGCGGTCGCGCAGTACCCGCTTGGCCTCCTTGGCCTGGTCCCGGTCGAGGCGCTCCAGCAGGAGGATGCCGTCGAGGTGGTCGACCTCGTGCTGGAACATGCGGGCCAACAGCTCGTCGGCCTCGAAGGAGACCTCGTTGCCGTCGAGATCGACGCCCGTGAGGTGCACCTGCTTGGGCCGCACGATCTCCCACGACAGCTCCGGGACCGAAAGGCAGCCCTCTTCGTAGACCCACTCACCGTGGGTCTCGCTGATGACCGGGTTGACGATGACGTGCGGTCCCTGGTCGTCGTGCAGGTCGTAGACGAACATGCGCTTCTGCACGCCCACCTGCGGGGCGGCCAACCCGATGCCGGGTGCTTCGTACATGGTGGCGATCATGTCCTCGGCCAGGCGCACCAGGCGGCCGTCGATGTCGGTCACCTCAGTGGCCGGCTGGCGCAGCACGGGGTCGCCGACCAGGCGAATGTCGTAGGGAGCCATCGCCGGGTCAGGCTAGTGGTCGTCCCGCCGATCAAAGCTGCTCAGGTGGAGGCGGGGAACGACAGCACGGCAAAGGCCGCACCCTGGGGGTCGACCACGGCGCCGACACGACCGGCCATGGGCATGTCCCTCACCGGGCCGTGGGCCTGGCCGCCGAGCTCCTGGGCTTGGGCGACGGTGGCGTCGGCGTCCGCCACCATGAAGACCACCCGCCAGTGGGGCGGCACCTGAGGCGGAACGTCTGCGTCCATCTCGACCACGTCGGCGATCTCCCCGCCGCCGAGCGCCCAGTGCTCGCCCCAGTCGGGGTGTTCGACCAACTCCCACCCGAACACCGCCGAGTAGAAGGCGACGGCCGTGGCCTTGTCCCTGGTGGCCAGGGTGCTCCAGCTCCAGCCCCCCGGTTCGGTCACGAACTCAGCGCCGTGGTGTTCCCCGGCCTGCCACACCCCGGCGACGGCGCCGTCGGGCCCGGCGAAGATGGCCATGCGCCCGGCGTCGAGCACGTCCATGGGCGGCATCATCACCGTCCCACCGTGGGCGGCGATGGCGGCGACCGTGGCGTCAGCGTCATCGGAGGCGATGTAGGTGGTCCACACCGGAGGCATGTTGTCGAAGAAGAGCGGGCCGCAACCGGCCACGGCGTGGCCGTCCTTGCGGAACTGGGCGTAGCCCCCGGCCTCGGGCCGTTCGTCGACCTCGGCCGTCCACCCGAACAGCTCACCGTAGAAGGAATGGGCCGCGGCCGGGTCCGTGGTCCCGAGGTCGACCCAGGAGGGCATCCCCGCGGGGTAGGAGTCACGTAGGGGCATGGGGCCGAGACTACTCCCGAGCCGCTGGTGGACGACGACGGCGAGGTTGTCCCCGAC
>JAUJLZ010000213.1 GCA_030447125.1 Acidimicrobiales bacterium | reverse complement strand
CCCACGCCGACGAGGCTGACGGCGCCTTGGCCGCCATCCCCACCATCCCCCAGCTCGTACCCCTCTTCGTCGCCGTGGGGGAGCGCCGGCCGGTCACCTTCTCCTATCGGGGCGAGCGGCGCTCGGTCGACCCCCATCGGCTGTCCTTCACCCGGGGACGGTGGTACCTCGACGGCTACGACCACGACCGCCGGGCCGGCCGTCAGTTTCGCCTCGATCGCCTCGACGGCGACGTCGTCCTCGGCGAGCCCGCCAGCTTCGAGCGCCCTACCGACCAGGCCAGCGGGGCCTTGCCCCCGTGGCAGATGGGTGGAGAGGCGCCGATCGAGGCCCGCCTGCGCATCGACGCCGACCTAGCGGGCTGGGGCGTCGACCACCTTGGCCCCGAAGCGGTGCGGGGTCGCAACCCCGATGGGAGCGTCGAGGTGGCCCTCACCGTCACCAACCGGGATGCCTTTCGCTCCTTCGTCCTCGGCTTCCTCGATCACGCCGAGGTGCTCGGCCCCCCGGAGCTACGCCAGGACCTGGTGAGCTGGCTGAGGGACCTGGCCGGCGCCGGCGCCGGCGCCGGCGGCGCCGTTGGGGCCCGCTGATGGCTCGCCCCAGCGCCCCCGACCGGCTGCGCCGCCTGCTCGCCCTCGTGCCCTGGGTGGTGGCTCACGACGGGCCGACGCTCGAAGAGGTGTGCGCCCGCTTCGGCCTCACCCAGGACGAACTGATCTCCGAGCTCGACCTGGTGTTCCTCTGCGGCGTCCACCCCTTCACCCCCGATGCGCTCATCGACGTCAGCGTGGCCGACGGCCGCGTCTGGATCCGCTATGCCGACTACCTCGAACGGCCCCTGCGGCTCACGCCCGACGAGGGCCTGGCCCTGGTGGCCGCGGGCGCCGCCGTGCTCGCCGTGCCCGGGGCCGATCCCGAGGGTCCCCTGGCCCGGGGCCTGGCCAAGCTGGCCGGGGTCCTCGGCGTGGATCCCGCCGTCGACCTCGACGTCACGCTGGGCACCGCGCCCGCAGGGGTGTTGGAGAGCCTCCAAGAGGCCGTAAGCGCCGGGCGAGCCGTGGAGATCGACTACTACACCTACGGCCGGGACCAGCGCAGCCGTCGGGTGGTCGACCCCCACAGCGTCTTTGGCGCCGAGGGCCAGTGGTACCTGGAAGCCTGGTGCCACCTGGCCGAGGCCGAGCGACGATTCCGTCTCGACCGCATCGGCAGCCTGGCCGTGCTCGATCGTCCGGCTGATCGGCCGACTGCGGGCTACCCCTCCTCCGAGCATCCCAACGCCCACCGCCCACCGGGGCCGGCCCGCGCCGGGGCCCGCAGGGTCTTCGAGCCCCGGCCCGAGGACCCCCGTGTCGTGCTCGACCTGGAGCCCCGGGCCCGCTGGGTGGCCGAGGCGTATCCCCTCGAGGGCCTGGAGGAGCTGGGCGGTGGCCGCTGTCGGGTCGAGCTGGTGGCCAGCGAACGGGCGTGGCTCGAGCGCCTGTTGTTGCGGCTGGGTCCGGCAGCGTCGGTGGTGGCGGGAGCCGACGGCGTGGCCGCGGTGGCCGCGGCTCGGATCCTGGCCGCATACCGCGAGCCAGTGGCGGCAGTAGCCTCGACCTGACGTGACCAAGCCCCGCTCCTCCCCTGCGGACCCGTTGGTCGACATCGAAGCGGGTGTCGACGACGACCTGTCCGACCACCACCTGCCCGACCACCACCTGGCCGACCACCTGTCGGACGACGACCTGGCCGACGACGAGGCTGAGCGCCTCGCCCGCGAGCGCGCCGACCCCGACGCCGAGCTCGGCGAGGCGGCCCCCAGCTTCGCCCGCAACCTCCTCGAGTGGGTGGCCATCCTGGTTGGCGCCCTGGTGGTGGCCTTGGTGGTCACCAAGTTCCTCATCCAGGCCTTCTTCATCCCGTCGCTGTCGATGTTTCCCACCCTCGACGTCGATGATCGGGTGTTGGTCAACAAGCTGAGCTACGACCTCCACGAGGTCAACCGGGGAGACCTGGTGGTCTTCGAGCGCCCGGCGAGCGAGGCTGACAGCGACATCAAGGACCTGATCAAGCGGGTGGTGGCGCTGGAGGGAGAGACCGTCGAATCACGCGAAGGACGCCTCTACGTCAACGGTGAGCCCCTCGACGAGCCCTACCTGGCCCCGGGCGTGGAGACCAACGGTGTGGAGGCCGCGACCATCCCGCCGGGCCACGTCTTCGTGATGGGCGACAACCGAGGCGACTCTCGTGACAGCCGCTTCTTCGGTCCCCTGCCCGAGGAGCTCATCATCGGGCGGGCCTTCGTCAAGGTCTGGCCCCTGCTCGACGTCGGCCTGTTGTAGCGGTCCTCAGGCCAGGCCCGGCTGCTCGGCCAGGGCCTCGGCCAGTCGGTCGGCGTGCTCGCTCGTCACGCCGTCGACGCCCATGCGCAGCAGGGCGTCGAGTTGGCGCCGGTGCGGGGCGGGCCCGGCCAGGGCCAGACGCCCGAACCGGTGGAACAGGGCGCACAGCCCGGCGTTCCAGTCGGACTCATGCAGGCGGATGGCGTCGACGCCGGCACTGGCGAGGGTGGCCGCCCGACGCTCGGGACCCTCGCCGACGTGGCGCAGCCGGGTGGCGTCCACCAGCCGGCTGGCCCCCGCCGCCGCCCGCCACGACGCCGCCTGGCGCCAGTCGGGCGAGCACAGCCACAGCCGCTCGGCGGCCTCGCCCCCGGCCTCCTCGGCCAGGGCGACGACCCGCCCGACGGCAGCGTCGTCGGCCAGGTGCAGAGCGAGGTCGAACCTCGTACCGCAGCGCTCGTAGAGCACGGCCAGGCGGGGGACGTGGGCGGGAACCTGGTTCGAGGCCAGCGTGGCCAGCGGACGACGCCGCAGCCCGATGCGCACCGTCGCCTCGGGGTGGACCACGGGGTGAGCGTCGGCGGTGAGGTGAACGTCGGCCGCCAGCCCGGTCACGCCGTCGAGCAGGGCGGTGACGACCGGGGCCAGGGCGTCCTCGTCGGGGTGGCCGCTCGTCAAGCGGAAGAAGGCCACGGGTGGCTGCAGGAGGGACGGGTAGCGGGGGGCCACGGCTTCATCCTGCCCGTGATGGCGCTCAAGGAAGGGGAGCGACCGGCCGATGCATGGGTGACGAGCTGCCGTGGTCATCCACGGTGGAACACCGAAGAGCGCCTTCAGAGGTCAGAGAGGGCGCTCGCGAGAGGGAGAGGACGACGACCATGGCGACGGTGCGAGCCACGTGCGCCGATTGCGGCGACATCGAGACCCGGAGCGCAGACGTGAAGGTACGGGTGTGCGTCGACGACGACCGGGGCTCCTACGTCCTGCGCTGCCCTCGTTGCACCATGGCCGTGGCCAAGGTGGCTGAGCCCCGAGTCGTGCAGCTCCTGGTGGCGGCCGGATCCCCGCTGACCATGTGGCGCCTTCCGGCCGAGCTGACCGAGGCCCATGTCGGCCCACCCCTCACCCATGATGACCTCCTCGCCTTCCACCAGCTGCTCGAGCGCAACGACTGGTTTGCCCTCGTCGCCTCCCTCACCAAGGGCTGAGCGGGGGATCCACCGGCCAGGACCGGGCCAGCAGGGAGGCGGGGGAGTGCCCCGGTAAGATCGGCGGGTGTTCAACATCGGGCCGGCCGAGCTCCTCGTCGTCCTGGTCATCGCCCTGCTGGTGCTCGGCCCCAACAAGTTGCCCGATGCCGCCCGTCAGGTCGGCCGGGCCATCGGTGAGATGCGCAAGCTCAGCTCGGGTTTCCAAGCCGAGATGCGTGATGCCCTGAAGGAGCCGGTCGAGGGCAAGCCGACGACCACGTCGTCGAAGTCGGACACGTCGTCGACGCCGCCGGCGGACGACACCGCCACCGGAGGCAGCCTGTCGGCTCCCCGCCCACCCGCCACCGAGGCCGCAGCGGCAAC
>JAUJLZ010000212.1 GCA_030447125.1 Acidimicrobiales bacterium | reverse complement strand
GCGCTCGAGGCCGAGGAAGCCGGCGTGGCCCTCGTTGGTGTGGAAGACCTGGGTGGCCTCGCCCACGGCCTCGAGCGCCCGCACCCCTCCCACGCCGAGCAGGATCTCCTGGCGCAGGCGGTGCTCGGTGTCGCCTCCGTAGAGGCGGTCGGTCACGCCCCGGCCCTCGTCGTCGTTCTCCTCGATGTCGGCGTCGAGGAGGTACAGGCGCACCCGGCCCACGTCGGCCCGCCACACCCGGGCCGCCAGCGGCCGGCCGGCCAGGTCCACCTCGACGCGCACGTCGTCGACCAGGCGCACGGCCATGGCGAAGGGGTCGAGACTGGGGTAGCGCTCGAGCTGCCAGCCGTCGCTGTTGAGCGACTGGCGGAAGTAACCGTGGCGGTAGAACAGGCCGACGCCCACGAGGGGCACCCCCAGGTCGCTGGCTGCCTTGAGGTGGTCGCCGGCCAGGACCCCGAGGCCGCCCGAGTACTGGGGCAGGGCTTCGGCCAACCCGAACTCGGGAGAGAAGTAGGCCACCGAGCGCAAGGTGGCCCCCGGCCGGCCCTGGAACCAACGGGGCCGCTCGCAGTAGCGGCCCAGGCCATCGTGGACCTCGCTCAAGAAGCTGCGGAAGGCAGGTTCGGCCTCGAGCTGGGCCAAACGCTCCCTGCTGACGGCACCCAAAAGGCGTACGGGATCGTGGTGGCCCGACTCCCACGCATCGGGATCGACCCAGCGGAAGAGCTCCCGGGTGCGCTCGTCCCACGCCCAGCGTAGGTTCATGGCCAGGTCCTCGAGGCCGGCCAGGGCCTCGGGGAGGCGGGGACGGACCGTGAAACTGCGCAGCGCCTTCATCCCTCCAGGACCGTAGTCGGGGGGCCGGCGATACCGCCCCCTCGGCGAGTCGCCCCCGCCCTGCCCCGGCCGTCACGGGGTCCGGAGTTTCCTCCAGAGGCGGGGCCTGGTAGGGGTGTAGGGGTGCCCGCACGAATCGTGATCGACGATCTACGCCCCCGGACCCCTTCCCGCAGCTTCCCGGCCAAGGCGGCTGAAGGCGAGATGGTCACGGTTTCCGGCGACATCTTCGCCGACGGCCACGACATCCTGGCCGCTCGGGTCCGGACCCGTCGACGAGGCGCCGACGGTTGGGATGGCGAAGCCCCGATGGTGCACCAGGGCAACGACCGCTGGGTCGCGCCTGTCAGCTTCGAGGGTGCCGGGGCCCACGAGGTGGTCGTCGAGGCCTGGCGCGACCAGTTCGCCACCTGGCGCCACGACGTCACCCTCAAGGCCGGTGCCGGCCAGGACGTCGACCTGGAGTTGGAGGAGGGTGCCCGCCTGCTCGATGCTCTGACCGTCCTGGTGCCCGAGGTGCGCCGGGCCATGGTGGCCGAGGCGGCTGCGGCGCTGCGCCGTTCGGCGTGCAGCGTCGAGGTCCGACTCAACGCCGGGCTCGACGATGCCGTGGCCGCCGCCGTCGCCGGTATCCCACTGCCGGGCAGCATCACCGCAGCCGCGCCCCTGCCGGTGTGGGTCGACCGGGTACGGGGCCTCTTCGGCGCCTGGTACGAGCTCTTCCCCCGCTCCGAGGGCGGCTTCGCCGGGGTGGCCAAGCGGCTGCCGGCCATCGCCGCCATGGGTTTCGACATCGTCTACCTGCCTCCCGTGCACCCGGTGGGGCGTGAGCACCGCAAGGGCCGGGACAACACGCTCGATCCCGCACCCGAAGACGTGGGCAGCCCCTGGGCCATCGGTGCGGCTGAGGGCGGCCATACCGCCGTGCACCCCGAGCTCGGCACCCTCGAGGACTTCGACAGCCTGGTGGCCGACGCCCAGGCGCACGGCCTCGAGATCGCTCTCGACTACGCCCTCCAGTGCGCCCCCGACCACCCATGGGTCGGCGAGCATCCCGAATGGTTCCACCACCGCCCCGACGGATCCATCAAGTACGCCGAGAACCCTCCCAAGAAGTACCAGGACATCTACCCCATCAACTTCTGGCCCGACGACGAGGCCGAACGGGTAGCCCTGTGGGAGGCCTGCCGGGACATCCTCACCTTCTGGATCGGCCACGGCGTGCGGATCTTTCGGGTCGACAACCCTCACACCAAGCCCATGTCCTTTTGGGCGTGGGCGATCGCCGAGATCCAGCACGACCATCCCGACGTGTTGTTCCTGGCCGAAGCCTTCACCCGGCCCAAGGTCATGGCCAAGCTGGCCGAGGTGGGCTTCACCCAGAGCTACACGTACTTCACGTGGCGGACCACCAAGGCCGAGCTGACCGAGTACGTGACCGAGCTGACCACCGGCGCGCTGGCCGACTACATGCGTCCCAACTTCTGGCCCAACACGCCCGACATCCTCTCGGGCCCGCTGCGCAACGGCAGCCCGGCGGCCTTTCGTCTGCGCTTGTTGCTGGCGGCCACGCTGATGCCGAGCTATGGCGTCTACCGGGGCTACGAGTGGTGCGAGAACGAGCCTCAGAGCGAGACCAACGAGGAGTACCGCAACTCCGAGAAGTACGAGGTCAAGTCGCGCGGGTGGGACGAAGAGGGCGGTCCGCTCACCCCCTTCGTGCGCCGCATCAACCAGCTCCGCCACGACCACCCGGCCCTGGCCACGCTGCGCAACACCCACTTCCACCTCAGTTCCAAGGACGCGCTCCTCGTCTACTCCCGCGTGAGCGACGACGGTGACGACGTCGTGTTGTGCGTGGTCAACCTCGACCCTGACCACTGGCAGGAAGACACCCTCTCGTTGGATCTGGGCGTGCTCGGCCTGCCCTACCACGAGGCCTTCGAGGCCCACGACGAGCTCACCGGGGTCACCTTCACCTGGCAGGGCGCCCACCCCTACGTCCGTCTCGACCCAGCCGAGGGACCCGGCCACGTGCTGCACTTGCGGACTGTCCGTCCCCTGTGAGCCCTCCCGATCCCCGCTTCAGCGGCGTCCCTTCGGGCAGCGCCGGCCTCACCTCCGACAGCCTCTGGTTCCAGACGGCCGTGTTCTACGAGGTCCTGCTCCAGGGCTTCAACGACGCCAACCACGACGGGGTGGGCGATCTCCAGGGACTCACCGAGAAGCTCGACTACGTGCAGTGGTTGGGCGTCGACTGCCTCTGGCTCCTGCCGTTCTACAAATCCCCCATGCGCGACGGGGGCTACGACATCAGCGACTTCTTCAGCCTCCACCCCGAGTACGGCGACCTGGGCGACGCCGTGGCCTTCATCGAAGAGGCCCACCGGCGGGGCATCCGGGTCATCGCCGACCTGGTCATGAACCACACCAGCGATGCCCACCCCTGGTTCCAGGAGTCCCGCCAGGACCGGGTCAACCCGCGGGCCGACTGGTACGTCTGGAACGACGACGACCAGCGCTGGCCCGAGGCCCGCATCATCTTCGTCGACACCGAGCCGTCGAACTGGACCCACGACGCCCAGCGGGGTCAGTACTACTGGCACCGCTTCTTCCACCACCAGCCCGACCTGAACTACGACAACCCCGACGTCGGCCAGGCCATGATCGACGTGGTCCGCTACTGGCTCGACATCGGCCTCGACGGCTTTCGGTTGGACGCAGTGCCTTACCTGTTCGAGCGCGATGGGACCAACGGGGAGAACCTGCCCGAGACCCACGCGTACCTTCGTCGGGTGCGCAAGGAGGTGGAGTCCATGTACCCGGGCCGGGTGCTGCTGGCCGAAGCCAACCAATGGCCCGCCGACGTGGTCGACTACTTCGGCGACGACGACGAGTGCCAGATGTGCTTCCACTTCCCGCTCATGCCCCGCATGTTCATGGCCATGCGGCGCGAACAGCGCTATCCCATCACCGAGATCCTGGCCCAGACGCCGGCCATCCCGCCCGGGTGCCAGTGGGGCATCTTCTTGCGCAACCACGACGAGCTGACCCTCGAGATGG
>JAUJLZ010000211.1 GCA_030447125.1 Acidimicrobiales bacterium | reverse complement strand
TCCACCCGCGGGTGTGCAAGAGGCACTAACCTCTGTCAAACTGTTGGACACGTGAACGGTGGTCCTTTCGGATCGCCAGCGAGGGCCCGGTTGCAGCCGGGCCTTCGTCGCGTAACGACGTCAGCTCAGCCCTCGCTGTGGGTGGGAGTCAGGTCGCCGGGATGGCGCCCTCCTCATCGAGGTAGCGGCGGACAGCGGTTCTCACGTGCTCTGCCTGGCTACGGCCGGTGCGCTCGATCAAAGCGTGGAGAGCAGCGGCGTGGTCGACAGGCAGTCGTGCGGCGACCGTCGGCGACTTGCCGGGTCGGTCGGGAGTGAGCGGTCGCTTTGGAGCCACGAGAGCCATGCTTGCACGTGCGGTCGTCGAGGTCGCGGATGCATCATCACGTGCCCTTCTGCGCCCTTCGCTGACGCTCAGCGGGGCACCTCCACGACGACGCCCCGAGCGCGGCAGCGGGCGATCTGTGCCCCTCTCCGAGGCGTTCACGACCCCAGCAGACGTTCGAGCACCCAGAGGACGACGGTGACGGCGACGGTCAGGTTGGGGTGCTGGAGGACGGCATCGACCAGGGCGAACAGGGGGCGTCGAGGCGGTCGGCTGATGGCCATGCCCCCACCTTCGACGACGTGCCGATGCCTCTCCGGGATGCAGCGACGAGCCATGCCGATCACCCTGGTGCCTGACATCAGTCAGGGGGTGGATCAACTTTCGCCGCCCTCCGGTGCCGCAAGCGCACGGCTGCGGACAGGCCCGGCGGCCACCGACAGTGATCTCAGGCGCCAATCCTCGACGGTGGCGCCACGACGTCACCGGGCCACCAGTCGGGGCGGGTCTGGTCGACGTCGAGGTGCCAGACGCCCCGGCTGGCCAGTCGCTCGACCTCGCCCCGGCTGATCCATGCCCCTCCAGGCGGGGGGCAGGGCCCCGGATGGGTGGCGGGGTGGACCCGCACCTTCTCGGCAGCCCGAGCACGTGCCTCGGCGGCCTCAGCGTGACGGGCGGCCGCCTGCGCTTCGACCGACGCCAGGCGTTGGCGCTCCACCACCTCGACCTCGATGGCGATCGCTCGCTCCCGCTGATCGGCGCTCAGGTCGGGGTTGGCCAGCAACGCCCGCACGTCGCCGAGGGTGTCGATGGAGTCGGGGGTCACGGCAGCTCGGGCCAGTGCGCCCGCTCCTGCGCTCGCTGCGCAGCTTCACGGCCGGCGTCGGAGGCGGCGATGCGGGCGTTGCGAGCGGCGTCGATGCGGGCGACGTCGGCCAGGCGATGAGCCTCGGCGTTCCTGTGGAACGTCTCGATCTCCCGCTGCTCGGCGGCGATGCGCTCACTGCGGGCCTGCTCCTCGGCCGTGGGGATCCCAGCGGCAGCCAGGGCCCTCGTCGCCGGCCCTGGTTCGAGCCCGAACAGCCGGGCGGTCTGCTGCTCCCAGCTCGCCTCAGCTCGCAGCTGCTCCACCGTCTGGCCGGTGTTCCCCACGGTCCAAGCAGGTGCGGGAGGGGGTGGAGGTGCAGGTGCAGGTGCGGGTGCGGGACGGGGCGCCGTAGCCCTCGGCCGGATGGCAGCCAGGGCCGCAGCCCACAGGTCGGCTTGGGAGACGTTCTCGCTCAACCCGAGCTGCAGACGCAGCTTGCGCCGGTGAGGGCTCTCGGCCGGTGGCTGGGCAGCCCGTACGGGACCCCCGCGCCGTCTCGCTGGTCCGCTCGTGGTGGTTCGGTCAGGCATGGCTCTCCTCGTGGTCGTCGATTGGGTCAGCCAGCCGCAACGTCACGAGCGCTGCGCTCCTCGAGCGCGGCCGGGTCGACCAGCCAGGCACGACCTGCCTTCCGGGCCCTGAGCTGGCCCGTGCGGCAGAGACGGCCGATCGTGTGCTCCGAGCGCCCCAGTCTCTCTGCGGCTTGTGCGGTCGTCGCCCACGGCTCGGACGAGCTCGCTGTCGTGGCATCGGCGGATCCTGCGCCCATGTCCGCACCTTCGTCGACTCGATGTCCGCTAGCGGACACGCGCCACGCCGCCGTGACCTCCAGGGCCCCGATCCACTCCTGCAGCTCGGTCGGCACGTTGACGCCGTTGCGGCGGCACTCCCGCTCCCCAGCTTCGAGCAGGCGCAGGGCGAGGCGGGCGATCGCTGGCGTGGTGACCGGCTGCGGCCACGTGATCAGCGGGAGGTGCTGGTCGCTTACCACGGCGCCTCCTCGTCGGGAACTGCAGCAAGGCGTTGGTAGGTCGAGGACTCGTCTTTGGTGAGGCCCTGCTCGGCGAGAGTCGGCGGGTCATTGCGGTCGACCGCGGCGACCGCAATCGGGCCCCGGCCCTTGGCCCCGGGCGCCTTGGGCTGGGCGACGAGCAACTGGCCCACCCGGCGTTCGGCCCGGACCCGCAGCGCCGAGGCGGCAATGGCGGCGATGGCGGCGATCACCACCGGCACGTCATGGCGTCGAAGGGGCGGGGCCGGTCGTCGAGCATCTTGTCGAGGTGCGCCTGTCGGGCGGCGCAGAGCGCAGGGGTGTGCCATTCCTGGCCGGGGCGGCGCCCGGGATCGAACCCCACCAACCCGCACGTCCTGCACACCCACAACCGGGCAGCGCCCTCGCTCTCCGGTGGCCCCCAGCCGTCGTTCGACCTCGACGTCGCCGCACGTTGCTCCGAGGACCGCTCAGCGTCGATCTGGGGCGCTTCCTGAGCCTCCGTGGGGCGATCGCCCCTCGGCGCCTCCCGATCGCCGGAGACAAGCGTCTGCGGCGTCCTGGCGGGCTTCTGCGCCGCTGCGGCAGCCCACGGCGGGGGTGGGATCGACCATCCATCTCGATGTGCCGCCCGGCTCAGCGTGGTGTGGCTCACGCCGAGGTGCTCAGCCACCGCCCGAAGCGACCCGCCTGCCTCGACAGCGTTGCGGGCCTGGCACCACTCCTCGGTCGTCAGCGAACTACGCACCGATCCGCACCGCGATGTCACAGTCCCCCACGTGCGCGAACGTCCTCGTGCTCAGCTGCACCGACCGTTGGCGACGCAGGTCCCGGCGCTCCCTCGGCGACGTGCCCCCCCAGCAGCCGTGATCCTCGTCGAGGTGCTCCTTGAGACACGCGAGCCGGACGGGGCACGCTGCGCAGACCGCTCGAGCCCTGTCGTAGACCGAGCTCTTGACACGCTCACTGTCGCCGGGAGGGAAGAAGATCGAGGGGTCGACCCCCCGGCACGCTGCCTGCTCCCGCCACGCCGGCTTGTCGATGTCGAGCAGCTCGTCGAGCAGCGCGCTCACGCCACCAGTTGTACCCCCGCACTGTGACGTCCCAGTGGCAGCCCGCGTGCTCGCCCGTGGGCGGGTCACAGGGCATCGCCCTCCTCCTGCACAGGAGGTTGAGCCTCTGACCAGCCCCGACGGCGGTTGCTCGGAGCGGGATCGAGCGTTGCCATAGGGCGGGGGTGGGCGGGCGCACGCCCGCGCTCTGTCCGCAAGCCGTCGGATGCGTTAGGCTTGACATCGGTCAGTCCCCCGAGTGCCCCGACGGTGCTGCCAACGCCGCCGGGGCCACGAGCACGAGGAGGCCCTCATGCCCGCACCACCGACCCTACGAGGCGACCGCTGATGGCCCGCCCTCACCCCGTCCAGGAGCTTCAGCCCCTCGCCGTGGTGGGCTATGCGCGGGTGTCCACGAGTGAGCAAGCTTCGAGCGGCCTCGGCCTGGCCGCCCAGCGGGCCGTCATCGAGGCGGCCGTGGCTCAGCGAGGTTGGACGCTGGCCGAGGTGGTGATCGACGCCGGGGCCAGCGGCAAGGACCTCGACCGCCCCGGCATGCGAGCGGTCCTCGACGCCATCGCTGCCGGCGACGTCGACGGCCTGGTCGTCGCCAAGGCCGACCGCTTGACGAGGCGCCTCGCGGATCTGCTCGCCCTCGTCGAGTGGCTCGACG
>JAUJLZ010000210.1 GCA_030447125.1 Acidimicrobiales bacterium | reverse complement strand
CGGACAACACGTCGGCGGGCGCAGCGGGACTCACGGCGCCATGGTCGCCCGCCCCGGGTTCGTGGTCCAACCGGGACCACGGCGTTGATCGCTGGTGTGGACGGCGTTCCCCCGATCGCAGGACCTTTCCTTTGAGGCGCTGCTTGCGTCGTCAATGGCTGTAGGGACACCTAACGATATGGGTCGCGAAATGCCTTTCCCAAGCGGAAGGCCGGGCCCTGCACATCGGCGACCACGCCCGCCAGGCGTCGGAGTGCGCTTGGAGCCGGCCAGGCCGGGCTTGACCGGGTCGAGCGGTGGGCTGGCGGTGCCCCTACGTGTTGCGGGTCCTGGCTCGGGTCAACCGCATGAGCGGAGGAGGCTGACCATGCGCTCGACCAGGCGAGCTACGACCGACCAGGACGAGCTGGTGCCCTCGGCCGCCCCCCTGGCCGAGGTCGACGCCGGCCAGCTGCGCTGTGAGGATCTGCGCCTGTCCTACGACGACCGCATGGTGGTGGACGACCTGTCCCTCGCCGTTCCCCCCGGCAAGGTCACCGTCATCGTCGGTCCCAACGCCTGTGGCAAGTCAACGCGTCCGCCGCCAGCGGCTGGCGGCGGTGTGAGCGCCTTCAGCGACATCATCGCCCTGGCCCGTCCCGCCGGTTCCCCACGCCGCACGTTGCGCGCCACCCGCTGGCACCTGGCTCTGCGGGTCGACGTGCGCACCACTGGCCTCATCGCCGTGGTCGGTGGCCTCGTCCTGGCCATGGCCACGTGGAGCATGAGCGTGGGGGACTTCCCCATCCCCGCCCTCGAGGTGCTGGACAGCGTGTTGGGGGGCGGCGAGGGCAACGAAGCCTTCGTCGTGCGCAGCCTGCGCCTGCCGCGGGTGCTCACCGCCGCCCTGGTCGGCGCCGGCCTGGCCATGTCGGGCTCCATCTTCCAGAGCCTGGTGCGCAACCCACTGGTGTCGCCCGACGTCATCGGAGTGAGTGAAGGGGCCACGGTGGCGGTCGTGTAGCTCATCGTCAACCGGGGCCCACTCGTCCTCCTCCCGGTGGCGATCTTCGCCGCGGGCCTGGTCACCGCCGCCACGCTGTACCTGCTGACGTGGCGGCGAGGGATCAGCGGGAACCGCCTGGTGCTGGTGGGCATCGGTGTCGACGCCTTTTTGACCGCGGTCACCTTGTTCATGCTCGTTCGCCATCCCATCGACGAGGTCAGCTCCGCCGTGCTCTGGACCTCGGGCACGCTGTTCGACAGCGGATGGGAGGAGGTGGGCCGCTTGGTCGCGAGCCTGGCCCTGCTGGTACCGGTGGCGCTGGCGCTCATGGGCCGGTTGCAGGTGCTCCAGCTGGGTGACGATTGCGCTCGCAGCCTCGGTGTACGAGCCGAGCCGGCGCGCCTGGGCCTGTTCACCGTGGCCGTCGGCCTGGTGTCGGTCACCGTGGCCGCCGCCGGCCCCATCGTCTTCGTCGCCCTCGTTATCGCTTATGTGGCTCGCCTGCTGGCCGGACCCATGACGGCCGGGGTCCTGGTGCTCGCCGGGCTGCTCGGCGCCCTCTTGCTCCTCGGGGGCCGATCTCGCCGCCCAGCGCCTGTTCGCGCCGGTGAGCCTCCCGGCCGGGGTGCTCACCGCCGCCGTCGGGGCGCCGTTCTTCTTGCTCCTGCTCTACCGAGCCAACCGCTCGAGCTGAGCCCTGGCGTGCCGTACGTGGATGCGTGCTGACCGGGAGCTTGCCCAATCCCCTTCTTGACGTAGTAGGCACACCTACTAGTAGGCTAGAGGTGTGCCGACCCCGCCCGTTGCCCGTCCCATACGCCGAACCAAGGAGCGGGGCGGCACGCCGACCACCCTCCCCCGGACGCTGCTGCGCCCGGGGATCCTCGTGCTCTTGCAGGAGCAGGACGACCACGGCTACGCCATCATCGAGCGACTGTTCGGCCTCTGGCTGGGCGGCGCCGACCCGGGCGGTGTCTACCGGGCCCTGCGGACGCTGGAGGATGAGGGGTCCGTGCGGTCGTGGTGGGCCGACGCCGAACGGGGGGCACCCCGACGGGTCTATGCCATCACCGGCGTCGGCCGCCAGGAGCTGGCCCGGTCCCTGGAGGGACTCGAACACCAGCGGATGGTGCTCGACGAGTTGGTCCACCGGGGCCGGGGAGAGGTGGGACGCCGGCCGGACAAGCGGGAACAGCAGAGCTCCTCCCCTCGACGCCTGCTCCAGCCGGCCTGATCCGCGAGCGCGTCGGGCTGAAGCCACTGCTCGATCAACAGGAGACGGCGCCGGCTCCGGAGGAGAAGCCCGAGCCGTAGGACAGCTCTTCTGCGGCGTCGCCCGTCTGCACCCGCCAAAGGGCGGCGTAGAGCCCAGCGGCCGTCAGCAGCTCCTCGTGGGTGCCGACCTCAGCCACCCCTCCGCGCTCCAGCACCCAGATGCGGGCGGCGTGGCGCACCGTCGACAGCCGGTGGGCGATGACCACCACCGTGCGGCCCTGGCCCACTCGGGCCAGCGAGCGCTGGATGGCGGCCTCGGTCTCGTTGTCGACAGCGAGGTCGCCTCATCGAGCACGAGGATGGCCGGGTCACACAGGATGGCCCGGGCGATGGACACCCGCTGGCGCTGGCCGCCGGAGAGCTTCTGGCCCCGCCCCCCCACCACGGTGTCGTAGCCGTGGGGAAGACCGGCCGGTAGCGGACGTGGGCGTAGAACGGCTCCAGGTGGCGCTGGTAGCGGATGGAGCCGACCACGATGACGGGGATGGGCAGGAACGCCAGCACCGTGAGCGACAGGGAGGTGGCGGCGAACACGGCCCCGACCAACCCGATGTTCCAGAAGGTGGCGATGACGGTGGAGGCGCCGCTGTCGAGGAAGCGCTCGAGCTGGTTGACGTCGTCATTGAGCACGGCCAGCAGCTCGCCGCTGGTGTTGTCCTCGAACCAGGCCACCTCGAGCTCCTGGACGTGGGCGTAGGCGTCGAGGCGGGCGTCGTGATCTTCCTACGCTTCTCGGGGTCGAATACCTGGTCCGCAAGGCAGTCATGGAGGTGATCTGGGCCCGCACCGACGACGAGGACTGGGAGGACGTTCTGGACGATCCCCTGGTAATGGACCTGGTGCTGACTGAAGGGGCTGGTTCCAGAGGTTCTTGGCATGCGAGGTCATCGTCTCCGTCGACGATGTCGGCTGACTGGTGGACCACGTCGACGCGACCTACCACAGCGGTGTCGCTGCCGGGACATGGATCGAGGAGCACGACCTCGGCGACATCGAGGCGGTCCTGGGAGCCAGTCTCCACCTGGACGGCGCCCGATTGACCATCACCACCAACAGCTACGAGGCGGGCCGACCGCATACTCGATCGGCTGCATCGTCACGTCGAGGTCACGGTCGTCTCCGACCGGGGGAAACCCGTCGACCTGGACACGATCCGAAAGAGCGAGCGCCGCGGCCTTCCCAACCTGGCAGGGGTCGCACCGAGTGCTGAGCTCCCGCTCCCCGACGAAGCTGTTGACTACCTGCAGACCCAGATGGAGGGGCGCTGGTGCGACGAGAGTGTTCCCGCCCTGGGTGGGCTCACGCCCCGCCAGGTCGCCGCCGACCCCTCTCGCCGCGAGGAGCTCGAGAGGCTGCCGGCGTCCTTTGACGCGATGGAGACACGCCCCGGATCCTTCACCATGCGCACAGATCGCCTGCGAGCGCTCCTCGGCCTCTAGGTGGCCATCGCGATCGCGCCCGTCGCTCCCTGGGCCCCTCGAGAACGGTCCGAGGCGGCGAAGACAACTGGCCGAGGAGTCTGTCGGCGCGGCAGTTCGTTCTTGAACAGCTTCCCCCACCTGCTGTCGAGGAGCTGGACGATCACTTGAGTCGAGGTCACCTCGGCGCGTTGCCGTCACACGATTGACACGAGCTTCTCGGGTTGCCGTGCGCACAGGAGGGGA
>JAUJLZ010000209.1:1182-3942 GCA_030447125.1 Acidimicrobiales bacterium | reverse complement strand
TGGTGGTGGCGGCCGTCCTCTACACCGGTGGCGTCCGGCGCCTGGCCCGGCGGGAACGTCGCTGGAGGCGGGGTCGCAGCACCGCTTTTGTCGCCGGGCTGCTGGCGGTGGTGGCGGCCACCCAGACCGGCCTCGCCGGCGCCGAAGCCGAGCGCTTCAGCCTCCACGTCGTCCAGCACGTGCTGCTGGGCATGGTGGCGCCGGCCCTGTTCGCCCTCAGCGCACCGGTGACCCTCGCCCTCCAGGCGTCGGCGCGACCGACCCAGACCGTCCTGCTTCGTGTGCTCGACCATCCGGTCGTGGCCGCCCTCACCCATCCCGTCACCGCCTGGGTGATCTTCGGCGGGTCGCTGGTGGCGTTGTACTTCACCCCCCTCCTGGAGCTCTCGCTCGGCAACGAGGTGGTCCACCTCGCCGTGCACCTCCAGTTCCTGATGGCCGGCGGGCTGTTCTGTTGGACGGCGATCGGCGTCGACCCGCTGCGCCGGCGCTTGCCCCACGGAGCCCGGCTGCTCTTCGTGCTGCTGGCCGTCCCCGTGCACGCCATCGTCGGGCTGGCCCTGCTCGGGGCCACGGAGATCCTGGCCGGCGGCTCCTATGGCTCGGGGCCGCCAGCGCTGGCCGATCAGCGGGTCGGAGCCGGCCTGTTGTGGGCCACCGGTGACCTCTTCGGGGTCATCCTGGCCGGGGTGGTGCTGGCCCAGTGGATGGGCCACGAGGAGCGGGTGGCCCAGCGCCACGACCGCCTCACGCTCGCCCGGCCCCGGTGACAGCCCCCGCCGTGAACAGTCCGCGCCCGTGAGCAACCCGCCGCCGTCAGCAGGCCAGCGCTCGTGAGCCGGGCCCCGACCGTGGTCGTGGTAGACGCCGTACGCACGCCCGTGGGCGCCCGCAACGGCCTGCTCGCCGGCTGGCATGCCGCCGACCTGGCCGCCGAGGTGCTCCACGCCCTGGTCCGGCGCACCGGTCTCGACCCGGCCACCGTCGACGACGTGGTCTTCGGTTGCGCCTCGCCGGTGGGCGACCAGGGGTGCAACGTGGCTCGCAACGCCGTGCTTGCTGCCGGGTGGCCGGAATCGGTTCCGGCCACCACCATGGACGCCCAAGGCGCCGGCTCCCTGCGGGCGCTGGCCGCCGCCACCGACGCCATCAGGGCCGGCTCGGCCGAGGTGGTGGTGGCGGGTGGGGTCGAGGTGTCGAGCACGACGCCGCCCGGGGCGTGGGTCTCGCCCGCCACCCGGCCGTTCGGTCCCGGTGTCGTTGCCCGCTACGCCGACCTCGGCGGCCTGATCCCGCCCGGGATGGCGGCCGAGGCGCTGGCCGAGCGCCGGGGGCTGGAGCGTGAGGCCTTGGACGCCTGGGCGAGGCAGAGCCGGCGCCGGGCCCGGGCCGCGACCGCCCGCACCGACCTCGACCGCGGCCTCCTCGCCGTAGCGGGACGGGGGTGGGATCGGGAGCGACGCCAGGTGCTCCCGGGGGGAGGTGCAGTAGCCCACGACGAGCTGGTGACGGCGGTAGCGGCGGAGGACGACCCCTCGGGCCACAAGTCCATGTTCGTGCCCGGCGGACGGATCACCGCGGCGAACAGCGCCTCCGTGGGCGACGGTGCGGCGGCGCTGCTCGTCATGGCCCAGGAGCGGGCAAGCGTGCTGGGGCTCGACTCCCTGGTCCAGGTCGTGGCCAGCGCTCCTGGTGGCGTCGACCCCCTGACCATGCTCACCGGGGCGGTCCCGGCCACGGAGCGGGCCCTGGCCCGGGCCGGCCTCGGGGTGGCCGACATCGACCGCTTCGAGGTCGACGAGAGCTTCGCCGCGGTGACGCTCGACTGGATGGCCTCGCTCGGGGTGGATCCCGTCCGGGTGAACGTGGAGGGTGGCGCCCTGGCCCGTGGTCTGGTCCCTGGGGCGGCAGGTGTGGCCATGGTCAGCGCCTTGGTCCACGGGCTCGCCGCCGCCGGTCGCCGCTACGGCCTGGCCGCCCTGGGCGGGGTGGGGGGCTCGGGGGCCGCCGTCATCATCGAGGCGCCCGTGGGCATCAGCACCACCGGGGGATGACGGAGATCCACGCCACCGGCTGTGCCCGCCATTCGTTCCGGTGGGTCGACGGGTCTTCTCGCTCCGAGGGATGGAGGGGCCGCTCGGGCCACGGCTCTGCCTATCGGTTGAGCCTCTAAGCCTCCCGGCGGTAGCGGCGCACGGCCAGGGGGGCGAACACCGCCAGGATGCCGACCGTCCACGCCAGCGACTGGAGCACGGCCGAGGTGGTGGGCCCACCGAGCATGAGGGCGCGGGCGGCGTCGACAGTGAGCGAGACGGGCTGGTTGGCGGCAAAGGCCTGGAGCCATCCGGGCATGGTGTCGACCGGCACGAAGGCCGAGGAGGCGAACACCAAGGGGAAGAGCGTGGGGAAGGCCACGGCCTGGGCCGTCTCGGCGTTGGCCGCGCCCAGCCCGACCAGGGCGAAGATCCACGACAGGGCGTAGCCGAAGGCCAGGATCAGCAGGATCGCGGCCAGGAACCCCAGGGGTCCCGTCCCCACCCGAAAGCCGACGAGGAACCCCACCAGGACCATCAAGAAGACGACGAAGACGTTGCGCACCAGGTCAGCGGCCGTCCGCCCGGCCAGGACCGATGACCGGGCCATGGGCAGGGAGCGGAAGCGCTCGATGAGCCCCTTGCCCATGTCCTCGGCCAGCCCGAGGCCGGGACCGACGGCGCCGAAGGCCACGGACTGGGTGAAGATGCCGGGCATCAGGAAGTC
>JAUJLZ010000209.1:0-1172 GCA_030447125.1 Acidimicrobiales bacterium | reverse complement strand
GTAGGACTGGCCGGGCGGGGCCTGGATGGCCCCACCGAACACGTAGCGGAAGATGAGCACGAACATGATCGGCTGGATGGTCGAGAAGACCACGAGCTGGGGCAGACGGACGTAGGCCAACAGGTTGCGGCCGGTCAGGGCGGCGGCGTCGGAGAGGGCCCAACGCAGCCGAGTGAGGGGGCTCTTGCGCCCGCCGATCGCGGTGGGTGGCGCCGGGGTGGTGGCCGTGGTCATCGTGGCTTCCTTGCCGTCAGGGCGGGCTCGGAGGGGGTGTCCTGCGAAGAGGGTGGGCCGTCGCCGGCGGGGGCGGCCCGGTGGCCGGTGAGGGCCAGGAACACGTCGTCGAGGCTGGGTTCACGCAGGGCGACGGAGGCCACCACCAGACCGGCCCGGTCGAGGGTGCGCAGGGCCTGGATCAACGTCTGGGGCCCCTCGTCGACGGCCAGCTCCACCCTGGTGCCTTCCACCAGCGCCGGCGCCGTGGCCAGGGGGGAGACCAGCTCGGCCGCTCGTCCGGCGGCCGTGGCGTGGTGGAACGACAACGCCAGCACGGTGGTGGCCATCTGGGACTTGAGCTCGGCCGAGGTGCCCTCGGCGATGACCCGGCCGCCGTCGATGACGGCCACCCGCCCGGCGAGGCGGTCGGCCTCCTCCAGGTACTGGGTGGTGAGCAGCAGGGTGCTGCCCTCGGCCACCAGCTCCTCGATGATCTTCCACATCTCGCGTCGGCTGTGGGGGTCGAGGCCGGTGGTGGGCTCATCGAGGAAGAGCACCGCAGGGCGGTGGACGAGGGCGGCCGCCAGGTCGAGCCGGCGGCGCATGCCCCCCGAGTAGGTGCGCGAGGGTCGGTCGGCGGCATCGCTCAGCTCGAAGCGCTCGAGCAGCTCGGCGGCCCGGGCGGCGATGGCGGGACGGGGAAGGTGGGTGAGGCGCCCCATCAACCGCAGGTTCTCCCGGCCGGTGAGGTTGGCGTCGACGGCGGCGTACTGGCCGGCCAGGCCGATGAGCGAGCGGACCTCCTCGGCGTGGTCGACCACGTCGAGGCCGAGCACCCGCGCTCGGCCGGCGTCGGGGCGGATGAGGGTGGTGAGCACCCGCACGGCGGTGGTCTTGCCCGCACCGTTGGGGCCGAGCAGGCCGTAGACGGTGCCGGCGGACACGCTCAGGTCGAG
>JAUJLZ010000208.1 GCA_030447125.1 Acidimicrobiales bacterium | reverse complement strand
CTCGCCCTCGGGGATGAACGAGCTCAAGACGTTGAGGTTGGTGGTCTTGCCGGTGCCGGTACCCCCGCTGACAAGGACGTTGAGCTTGCCCCGCACGCACGCTTCGAGCACCAGGGCCAGATCCATCGTCCAGGTCCCGAAGTTGACCAGGTCCTTGGCCTCGTAGGGATCAGCGGCGAACTTGCGGATGGTCAGCACCGATCCGTGGACGGCCAGCGGCGGCATGATGGCGTTGACCCGGGAACCGTCCGGGAGCCGGGCGTCGACCATGGGCGAGCTCTCGTCGATGCGCCGACCCACGGCCGAGACGATCTTCTCGATCACCTGGCGGTACTGGACGTCATCGGTGAAGGCACCATCGGTGGCGTGCACCCGGCCTTGGCGCTCCACCCAGATGTCGTCAAAGGCGTTGCACATGATCTCGGTGACCGTCGGGTCCTGGAGCAAGGGGTCGAGCGGTCCGTACCCGAGGGCGTCTTGGATCAGCTCCCGGATGAACGTGCGGCGCTCCATGGGTGAGACCTGCACGTCCTCGCGCTGGAGGATGCGGTCGAGGGCGTCTTTGACCTCACTGCTCAGCGCCGGCCCGGAGAGGCCGGCCATGCGGGGGGCGATCTCCTCACGGACCAGATCGAGCACCTTGCGCTTGTTGGCGTCCCAGCTCCCGCCGCTTCGCTTGGGCCGGGCCCCGGTAGGGCGACGCCGTGGTGAGGCCTTGACGGTCATCCCGTTGGTGGCCCGGCGTTCCTCCTCCTCGAGGATGGCCAACTTCTCTGACAGCTTCATGGTGGCTCTGCCTTCCTGCTCGACGGCCTAGGAGGTGCGGGGCTGGGGACGGTGGAACAGCCGGGTGAAGAAGCCGGGGCTTCGGTCCACCGCCGGCCGGACGACCCGGGCCAGGTGCCCTTCGGGTAGCAGGGCGGCCAGGGCGGGGACCATGTTGCGACTCACCTCGGCGTTGGGCGACGACGCCAGGACGGGCATGCCCAAGTTGATGGAGCGGCTGACCTCCTTGGCGTAGGGCAGCACGGCCTCGAACCCCTGGGGGAAGAGCTTCTCCACCTGGGAGATCTCGATGCCCACGTCGGACTCCGCCTTGTTGAGGATGAGGCGGACGTTGTCGGTGGGCACCTTCAGCTTCTCCAGGGTGGTGAGGAACACCCCGAGGTTGCGCACGCTGGGCAGATCGAGGGTCGCCATGACGAAGAGGCGCTCGGCTCCTTCGAAGGCGGCCAGCACGATCTCGGTCAGGGCCGACGGGGTGTCGACCACCACGTACTCGTAGTGCTGGCGGGCGGCCTGGATGATGCGGGTGACCTCGGGTGAGGAGATGCGGTCGGCTTGGGAGGGGTCCTTGGGCGCGGCCAGCACTTTGATGCCGGTCTCATGTGCCACCAGGTACTCCTCGATGTGCTCGGCGAGCTCGCCCTCCTCACCCTCCTCTCGCTGCAGGGCGTCGTAGATGGTGAAGCGGGGCTTGAGCCGCAGTGCCGTCGAGACCTCGCCGAACTGCAGGTCGAGGTCGATGACGCACACACTCTTGCCCGAGTGACGGGCCAGGAAGTAGGCCAGGTTGGTGGCCATGAAGGTCTTGCCGCATCCGCCAGTAGCGGAGGCCACGGTGAAGACAAGGCCCAGGGATCGCACCGGGGTGCCGAGCGGGGTGGGTGAGATCGGCGCGGTGATGGTGTGGACCGGAGCCGGCGGCTCCAGCTTGCGGGCCAGCTCCAGCGCCCGCTCCAGGCACTCCACCACCTCCTTGTCGTGGACGGGGAGCTGGAGCAGGTCGATGGCACCGGCCTGCACGAGGTCTCGGAGGTGGGCGGACGGGCGGTGATCGAACGCCAGCACCACCGGCATGGCCGGGAGCTCGTCGTGGATGAGGCGCAGGCGGGCCAGGCCGGCCTGATCCCCCAGGGTGGGGCCGGCCACGAGCACGTCGAACGGGCCTTGTTCGGTCAGCGTCTCGCAGACCTCGTCGACTCGCTCGCAGGTGACCACGTGGGGGCGAGGGCGGAGACCGTCGACCATGTGGGCGACCTGTCCCCGTAGTGCCTCGGATTGACCGAGGATGAGGATCCTGGGGTTGCGCATGTCACGCCACCTGGTCGGCGACGGGCGAGCACGTGCCTGGAGCGGGGGTTCCGGCAGGCGGAACGTCCTTGCCGGTCAGGGCCAGGTAGAGGCTCTCGTTGCTGGTCATGAAGATGACCCGCTCGGCCTCGACGGGATCCAGTGCCAGCAGGTAGGTGATGGGCTCGCCGGTGGCCCGGACCTGCTCCTGATCGGCGACGGCCCGCCGGGGCGCCACCTCGGAGGAGACGTCGAGCACCTCGACGTTGGAGAGGAACAGGTGGACCCGGGGGTTGCACGGAGCATCCTCGGGGTTCTCGGGATCGGGCACGCCGTTGCGCACCACGGAGTACACGTTGACCCGGTCGCCGGCGCCGACATAGCCACCGACACCGGGAACGAAGTCGAGCTGCACGGCCACGCCCTGCTTGCCGTCGGGGATGGCCACGCTGGCTCCCCTGATCTGGCTGGCTCGCAACGAAGAGGAGGTGAGCTGGGCACCTTCAGTGATGTCGGCGACGACCGTCTGGCCCGCCAACAGGGCGGTGGAGGTGATGGCGCCAGGAGCGATCTGGCCGGGAGGGAACGTCCTGGCCTCGACCAGGCCCTCGGCCACCACCTGGTCGCCCGTACTCCCGGCCGCGATCGGTCCCGTGGCCACCAGCACCTGGGTGGGCGCTCCGGCGGTGCCCGCCGACACCGAGGCGGTGTCGTCGCCAACCAACAGGAACACGATGGCCGCCCCCAGGGCGAAGAAGGCGATCCCGAGGACCACCAGGACGTTGCTGCGCTTTGCCATTTGGGCTCTCCTTGTTCTTCGGTCAGTGCCAGCGGCGCGACTTCTTGGGCCGACTGAGTCCTTCTTCGTCCGCTCGGGAACCCGACTTGAGAGGTTGTGCTCACATCGACCTCCAGGCCACGTCCTCGAGGCGGCTGCGTCGGCACCGCTAGCTTCCGCTGCTGTGACCACGGTGGGGCTGACCGGCAGCATCGGTTCCGGCAAGTCGACCGTGGCCCGTCTCCTGGCCCGGCGAGGGGCGGCGGTGATCGACGCCGACGACGTGACGCGGATGCTCCAAAAACCGGGCCAAGCGGTGTACGAGGCCACGGTCAAGCGCTTCGGGCCAGAGGTGCTCACCGCCGACGGCTCGCTCGATCGCCGGGCGCTGGCAGAGGTGGTGTTCGCCGATCCCGGCGCCCTGGCCGACCTCGAGGCGCTGACCCACCCTGCCGTCCACGCGGTCGTGACCGAGCGAGCCAGGGCGGCGGGGGGAACGGCCCCGGCGGTGGTGCTGGTCGTCCCCCTTCTCCTGGAGGTGGGCCACTACCAGGTGGCGGGCGTGCTCGTGGTCGACTGTCCCACCGAGACCGTGCTGCAGCGGCTGGGCGACCAACGGGGGATGAGAGAGGACGAGATCCGCACCCGCCTGGCCCGACAGCTCTCCCGGGAGGAGCGGCTGGCCCGGGCCGACTTCGTCATCGACAACTCGGGGCCGCCCGAATCCCTCCCGCCCCAAGTCGAGCGGGCCTGGGCCTGGATCCTGGCCCAGGGCGTTGGCCTCGATGAAGCTGTCTCAGCCCCTCGGTAGCCTGCAGATCAATGCCTCCGTTCCAGGTCGTGTCCGAGTTCGCGCCGGCCGGCGACCAGCCTCAAGCCGTCGAGGCCCTGGCCGAGGGCCTCGCTCGGGGCGACCACTTCCAGACCCTGCTGGGCATCACCGGCAGCGGGAAGTCGGCCACCATGGCCTGGGCGATCGAAGCCGCCCAGCGGCCGACGCTGGTGATCGCCCCCAACAAGTCCCTCGCCGCCCAGCTGGCCAACGAGTTCCGGGAGTTCTTCCCGAACAACCGGGTCGAGTACTTCGTCTCCTACTACGACTACTACCAGCCCGAGGCCTAC
>JAUJLZ010000207.1 GCA_030447125.1 Acidimicrobiales bacterium | reverse complement strand
GCGCAGGGCCCAGTGCAGGATGTGGGTCCCGGTGTGGTTGCGGCGGATGGCCTGGCGCCGTTCGTCGTCGATGGCCGCCACCGCCTCCTGGTCCTCGAAGACCTCCCCCTCGACCACGCGGGCCCGATGGCGGTGAAGCCCAGGCAGGGCGTAGGTGGTGTCGAGCACCTCGGCCCGACCCGTGTCGGTGGTGATGGTCCCGGTGTCGCCCACCTGACCGCCGGACTCGGCGTAGAAGGGCGTGCGGTCGAGGAAGATCTCGACCTCCCCCTCCGTGCCCGGGACGACGCCCAGCACCCGGGCCTTGGTCTGGTTCTCCTCCCGGCCGGTGAACTCGGTGGGGCCGGCGCGCTCCACCAGGCGGCGGTAGACCTCGACGGGCAGGTCGGCGGCCCCGCCCCGGCGCCCCTCCTTGCCCCGGGCCCGCTGGGCGGCCATGGCCGCGTCGAAGCCCGCCCGATCGACGGCCACCCCCGCCTCGGCGGCCATCTCCTCGGTCACCTCGATGGGGAAGCCATAGGTGTCGTGCAGCTTGAAGGCCACCTCTCCCGGCACTGCACCCCGGGCCAGCTCGACGTCGAGCAGGGCCGAGCCGGTGGCCAGCGTCTGGCGGAAACGGTGCTCCTCGCGCTCGATGGTGTCGACGACCACGTCGGCGTCGGAGGTCAGGTCGGGGTAGGCCTCGCCCATCAGGTCGATGGTGCGGCGCACCAGCGGGCCGAGGAAGGGCCTGTCGATGCCCAGCTGTTGGGCCCGGGTGACGGTGCGACGGATCACGCTGCGCACCACGTAGCCCCGGTCCTCGTTGGAGGGGACGACGCCGTCGCCCACCAGGAAGGCCATGGAGCGGGCGTGGTCGGCCACCACCCGCAGGGCCACGTCGCTGCGGGCATCGGCCCCGTAGGTGGCGCCGCTCACGGACTCCACCGCTTCGATGAGGGGACGCACGGCGTCGGTGTCGAACACCGTGGCCACGCCCTGGAGCAACATCAGCCACCGCTCCAGGCCACCGCCGGTGTCGATGTTGTGCTGGGGCAGGTCGGTGAGGCTGCCGTCGGGGTGGCGGAAGTACGACATGAAGACCAGGTTCCAGAACTCGACGTAGCGGTCGGCGCCACCGTGCGCCGGGCCGCCCTCGTCGCCCCACTCGGGGCCGCAGTCGAAGTGGATCTCCGAATCCGGCCCGCACGGGCCCGTCGGGCCCATCTCCCAGAAGTTCTCCTTGTCGAGGCGCTGGATGCGCTCCAGGGGCAGACCGACGCCTTCGTGCCAGATGGCCTCGGCCTCGTCGTCGTCGACGTGGACCGTCACCCACAGACGGTCGCCGTCGAAGCCGACGACCTCGGTGAGCAGGGCCCAGGCCCAGCGGATGGCCTCCTCTTTGAAGTAGTCGCCGAAGCTCCAGTTGCCCAGCATCTCGAAGAAGGTCAGGTGGCGCCGGGTGCGCCCCAGCTCACCCAGATCGTTGTGCTTGCCGCTCAGGCGCACGCACTTCTGGATGGAGGTGGCCCGGGGCCAGGGGGCCGGCTCCTCGCCCAGGAAGTAGGGGACGAACTGCATCATCCCCGAGTTGGTGAACAGCGGCGCCGACGGGTGGTGGGGGATCAGGCTGGCGGACTCGACCCTGGTGTGGCCCCGTTCCTCGAAGAACGAGGCGAAGGCTCGCCGCAGCCCGTTGGCGTCCATCACCGGGCCAGCCTACCGCCGCGTCCGCGCCGCCCCAGAGCGGTTCAGGGGTGGGGCGGGGGCGGATGGGTGAGGCGTAACTCGGCCTCGCGCTGGCGCATGGCCTCGCGCCCCTCGTCCCGGGCGGCGCGCAAGTGGGTACCCAGGTGGCGCGCTGCCTGGCTCGCCTCGGCCATCACCTGGGCCGGTCGGTAGCGCTCGATCTTGGCCTGCACCTTGCGCCGTCCCCACAGGGCGGCGCCGAAGCCCACGCCGGTCCCCATGGTCATCCACGTCAGCCGCTTGAACACCGCTGCCCCGGTCCCCTCAGTCGCGCTGGCGCAGCGAGCGAGCTGCCTTGGCCGTGCCCGCGCCGAGGGCCACGGCCTTGATGACCGGGTTGGCCAGGGTGACGTAGGCCAGCCGCGAGGCGGCGTCGACGGTGCCTGAGACCGACCGCACCGAGGCCACCACGTCGTCGATGCGCTCGAGCTGGCGGTTGACGTGGTCCACGCTGGCCTGCAGGTCGACCACGACGGGCACGGTCTCGGCCCGCAGCTCAGCGATCCCCTCGCGCAGCGCGGCCAGGGTGCGGCGCAGGGTCACCAGGCCGACGCCCACCAGCACCACGCCGACCACGCTGGAGATCGACACGATGACCGCGGCCAGATCGACGGCGCTCACGTGGCGCCCGCCTCCTTGTGGCTGTCTCGGGCTGCCATGCGCCGGGCGATCTCCTCTTCGTGGCCGTGGGCCGAGGGCTCGTAGTAGACCCGACCGGCCACCTCCGCCGGGCGGTGCTCCTGGGCCACCCACCCTCGTTCGTGGTCGTGAGGATAGTCGTAGCCCTGGCCGTGGCCGAGCGCCTCCGCTCCCCGGTAGTGGGCGTCGCGCAGGTGTGGGGGGACGGCACCAGCCGGTCGGGCAGCCACGTCGGCCTGGGCCCGACCCAAGGCCACGGTGACCCGGTTCGACTTCGGCGCGCTGGCCAGGTGGACCACGGCCTGGGCCAAGTTGAGCTGGGCTTCGGGCAGGCCCACGAGCTCGAGGGCCCGGGCGGCGGCGTCGGCGGTGAGCAGGGCCGTGGGATCGGCCATGCCGACGTCCTCGGAGGCCAGGATCACCAGCCGGCGGGCGATGAAGCGGGCGTCCTCCCCGGCGGCCAGCATGCGGGCCAGCCAGTACAGCCCGGCATCGGGATCACTGCCCCGGATCGATTTCACAAAGGCGGAGACGATGTCGTAGTGCTCGTCGCGTCCGTAGCGCAACGCGCGTTGGTCGAGGGCGGCCTCGGCGTCGGCCAAGGTCACTCGAGGGCCGACCGCTCCCTCGCCCGGCCCCACGGCCAGGGCCAGGGCCACCTCGAGGGCGCCGAGGGCGGCCCGCCCATCGCCCTCGGCCCGTTCGGCCAGATGGACCAGGGCATCGTCGTCGGCCTCCGCGGCCTCCTCGTCGAGGGCCCGGCGCAACAGCGTGATCAACGCCTCGATCGCCAGGGGGCGCAAGCGCAAAAGCGTGGAGCGGCTGAGCAGCGGCGGGTTGACCTCGAAGTAGGGGTTCTCGGTGGTGGCCCCGATGAGGGTGAGCACACCCTCCTCCACCGAGGCCAGCAGGGCATCCTGCTGGGCCCGGTTGAAGCGGTGGACCTCGTCGAGGAACAGGATCGTCCCCTGGCCGTGCTCCCCCAACCGGGCCTTGGCCCGGGCCACCACCTCGCGCACGTCCTTGACCCCGGCCGTGACGGCCGAAAGCGGCTCGAAGGCCCGCCGGGTGGCGCCGGCGATGAGGTGGGCGATGGTGGTCTTGCCCGTGCCCGGAGGCCCCCACAGGAGGATCGACGACAACCGGTCGGACTCGATCAGGCGACGCAAGGGCTGGCCCGGGGCGAGGAGGTGGTCCTGGCCCACGACCTGGTCGAGCATGCGGGGCCGCAGGCGGGCGGCCAGCGGGGCCGACGCGGCCAGGCGCTCCTCCACCGCAGCCCCGAACAGATCGTCGGGACGAGGTCCCGTCATGCGTCGACCAAACGCAGTGCCCGTCCCCTGGCCTCGGCTTGCCTTCGCAGCGGGCGGTTGTCGTCCGACCTGGCCAGACAAAGCTCGGGGTCGAGGAGCTCGGCGACCGCCAGCGCCTCCAGCGACATGAGGTTCAGGCGAGGCCCGTCCCCCGACAGGAGGCCCATCGCCCAGGCCAGGTCCCGCAGCGAGACCAGCCCGACGGTCTCGGGAAGCGAGGTGACCGCCCCCACCGCGGCCGCCGCCAGGTCACTGGAGACGTTGCCGAGCGACTTGGACAAAGACCCGATCACGGCCGGCACGGCCAAGGCGCGACAG
>JAUJLZ010000206.1 GCA_030447125.1 Acidimicrobiales bacterium | reverse complement strand
GAGTCGGGGCTCGCATTCGGGGGAGCCGAGCCGGCGGCACGGTGTGGCGGGTCGGCCTCGACGGCGAGCGGGAGCTGGTCGTCGAGGGGCTGCGCCCGCCGGTGAACGGATCGCCGTCCACGCCGGTCAGGTGTACCTGTCCGAGGGTGGCCACCCCTCATCCTGGCCTACCAGGTCAGGCGCACCGTCGACGCGCTCCTCGGGCGCCACCGCCCGAGGTCGGCGATGTGGCGGCGTGGCGGTGCACCCCGGCGGCCCGAAGGTCCTCGACGTGGTCGGGGCGCGCCTCGGCCTCGACGAGCACGGGCTGGACGCCTCCCGGGAGATCCGGTCGTGGTGTTGGCCTTCGGGGAGCGCACCCAAGCCGCACGCCTCGGTCAGGCTGGCGGCTGCCTCCATGGCGACGTCTCCAGCGAGCAGCTTGGCCCGGTAGACCCAGCGGTTCGTGTCCGGCTCACCGGGACGCTCATCGACCAGCTCGCCCACCCGTTCCACGGCCAGGCGAGCGCCCGCCACCGCCGCGTCGGCGCATCCAGGCGGGAGCGAACGGCCGCCCCTCGCCGTTCGGCGCCGATCGTGGCACCCACGTGTCCATCGGTGTCCCGCGGCTCGCCGTACCCCCATCCCGAGGGGGTCCCAGCCGCCCTCGGCGGCGACGCTTGGCGCCGGGACGAAGAAGTAGGAGACGACCGGGGTGGTGCCGGCGAGCTCGTCGGCGTCCCCCCGGGCGGCGACCAGGTAGCCGTCGAGGTGCCCGGCGCCTGAACAGGCCACCTTGGCCCCGGTCAGGCGGAAGCCGTCGCCCTCGGGGCGGTACCGGGTCCGCAGCCGTTACATGCGCGAGCCGGCGCCGGCCTCGCTGATCGCCACCCCGTAGATCGCCCCCGACGCGGCCTGGCGCAGGATCCGGTCGCGCTCGGGGAAGAAGTCCCCCGAGGCACCGAGGGCCCGAGCCACGTCGTGGCCGACGGCCGCCAGCCCACCGGTCACCGAGGCGTGCATGTTGGGAACAGCGGTGCCGTCGCCGCGCTGGCTCGGCCCAGCTCCATCGCCACCTGGACGTAGTCGGCGAAGCCGGCGCCCAGCCCGCCCAGATCGACGGGCGCCATCAGCCCGGCCAACCCAACGGATCGAGGGTCCTCCACGTCCGCAGCCGGGAAGGAGGTGTCCCCGTCGTGGTCTTCCGCTCGGGCCGCTTCGGCGCCACGGTTCGAGCGCGCTCGATCGGCGACGGCGTCACTGCTTGCGCCCGATGCCCTGGTACACCCCGGCCATCGAGGCCGCATGCACCATGCGCACCGTCCGGGGACCGGTCCCCGAGGAACCGCAGGTAGTCGACCCCCGACGGCCGCAGGCCGGGGACCGACACGGCGACACCGTGGGCGGCGAAGGCCGCCACCAGCGGTCTGGGGCCACGAACAGTGCCGGGTCGTGGATGTTGCGGGGCGGGCCCCCGGGCATGCGCTCGCCCAGCGCCACCAGTGACAACCGTGCCCAGGCGGTGTCGTTGATCGTGTCGAACACGACCCATCCACCCGGGCGCAGGATGCGGGTATCTCGCCCAACGCCTCTACCGCCCGGGGGTCAGGCCCTCCCCGACCATGGTGCGCCTACCCGACTCCGCCCGGGTATCCCGACGCTGATGTCGCACCCGGCGGGCATCGTGGAACACCGAGCTCGGCGAGTTCGTCCTCCCCCCCGAGCCGTCGCCCAGGCCGAGCACCCGGACGACATGCTGCTGGTCTTCGCCCAGGCACGATGCGGCCGCCGCCGACCTTGCCGGCTGGACCGGGCCCGCCTCGAATCCTCGTACCCCCATGGCCCGGACTGGTGGCGCACGCGCCCCGCCGGAGGCCACAACGGCCAGGTCACCGATCGACAGATCAGCTTCCGCCACGATCCGGCGCTGCACCGCTACGTGGCCGAGATGGGCGGAACCGTCGTCGGCCAGGTGGTCTACCGGCGAACCGACGATCGGCTGATCTTCGTCCCCACGGAGGTCGACGAGGATCTCCAAGGCCGAGGCATCGCCTCCCAGCTCGCCCGGTACGCTCTCGACGACGCCCGAGCCAGCACATCCTTCGGTCGTGGTCCTGTGCCCCTTCATCGCCGGATGGATCGACCGCCACCCTGGCTATGTGGACCCCGTGGTCAACCGGGGATCCCCGCCGCGCGGCTGAGGACCCGCGCCAGGGAAACGCTGGATCGCGGTAGCGGTCGAACCAGAAGTGCCGCCCGGCGTCAGGACACGTAGCGGCGGGCTTTGGAGTCGATCTGGTGATCGTCGAGGAGGCGCAGGCCGTGGGCGACGGGCTCGGGCAACGGGCGACGATGCTGCCGCACCCAAGGCGCACCGGCCACCGCCTCGCCCAACGCTCGAAGCGTCACCCTGTCGGTTGGCGCCGCCTTGATGGTCCGCCATGACCGGCGCAGCGCATCGGGCCATGGGCGTCTGAGCCACGTGAACCACAAGGTGTTGCGCAGGCCGTTGGTGCGGCGGCGGTGCGCGTCCCGTGCCCGGGAAGCGTGGTGGTGCACCTTGAGCTCGGGGAGGTGGCGCAGCGCCCATCCCGCGGCGGCGAGGTCGGCGGAGAGGAGCTCCTCCTCCCCGCCGATGTGGAACCGCGGCTCGAACCCGCCCACCTGCTGGTAGGCGCACCTGCGAACCATCGATGCGCCGGCGAGGACGCTCAGGAGGGGGTGGCCCGGCAACCCCAGCTCCTCCGGCAGTGGACTGACTCGCATGTCGGTGACGATCGGGTCTTCTGTCCCCCCCGGTTCCACGATGATCGTTGCCGTGACGACGGCAACCTCGGGATGGGCATCCAGCGCATCGGCTGCCGTCGTCAACGACTCGGGCGCCCACCACGTGTCATCGTCGGCGAAGGCCACGTAGTCCTCCGCCACCATGTCCACGGCGACGTTGCGACCTACGGCGCCGACGTTTCGGTCCAGCACCACCAGATCGGTCCACGGGTGGTGCTCGAGCACCGCGTCGGCCGTGCCGTCGGTCGAGGCGTTGTCGACCACGACGACCCGCGGTTGTTCAGCCAGGGCGGCCATCCGCTCGAGGTTCCTCAAGAGCTCCTGTCTGCGATCGCACGTGATGATGATCACGGCGAAGCGTCGATCGGACCCGACATTGGGCCGGGTACCCCGGCGCCGTGCCAGCACCCGGACCTGCTGGCGTCCACGCCGCTGCGCCGCCATGTCGTCGATCCAGGGGGCGGGCTGGCGTGCACGGATGGCCGGGTCAACTGGCCGGGGTAGGACCGTCATGTTCGGGCCAGGGCGCCCGGAGAGCTCGGTGTCGATAGGTCGGCGCCTACCCAGCACCGGAGGTGGCGAACCTCTCGACTCCGCGTCAGCCGCTGGCCGCCTCGCCTCCTCTTGTGGCCGTGGCCCGCGATCAGGCAACCGGTTCCTCCTCCTGTGCGAATGCGTCCGAGCGGTGCCCGGGGTCGCGGGCTCATCGGCCCGCGGGCTCCCTACGGTTTGGGCAGGAGCGTCTCGGCTAGCGTCTCTTCCAGCCAGGCGGCGTACTCGTCCGACGTCCAGCCCTGGACGTCGCACAACATCCGCCCGACGTCTGGGCTAGCCAGCGTCCACACGATCTGGGCGGCCCGCTCGACGGAAGTGCGCAGCGTCGTGATGTCCGCGAGCCATTCGACGACGGTGCGCATGAACTGGAACCGGTTGCCCTCGATCTCCTCTCGCACGACGGCCATCTCCGGTTCGACGGCCTTAGCCGTCCGCAAACCTGATGAACGAGGTCGAGGAGTTCCTGGCGGGCACGATGCCGCGGTTCATCGAGGCGGAGACCGCGCTCCACAACGGCGACGTCGAGCCTTGGCTCGCCATGTGGTCGCAACACGATCCCGTGACGGTGTTCGGCGCCTGGGTTTCGAAGGCCGGCTGGGACGACCTGAACCCGCTGTTTCACGCTCTGGCGGGGCGGTTCTCGGACTGCGAGTCCGGCGACATCGACCTCGTCGCCGCCGGCGCGAGCGGTGACCTGG
>JAUJLZ010000205.1 GCA_030447125.1 Acidimicrobiales bacterium | reverse complement strand
TCGACGCCTACGACCTCAAGGACCTCATCCTGCCCGACGGGGGGTCGACCCCACCGCCGCCGCCCCCGCAACCCACCGTCGTCCAGATCCGCAAGCGGGACCGGTAGCGACGCCGTCTTCGAGCCCCCCTAGGGCTACAACACGCCTTGGGCCGGGCCGGTAATAAGAAATCCACTTAGTAGTCCTGTCGTTTCGAGAGATCGAATTCCATCCAGTGTGGAACAGATCTCAAGCGAAGGAAGGAGACGCAGTTTGAGGATCTCCAAGAGCGCTTCGCGACGGTTCTCATCATTCATCGACACGTCCAGGTCGAGTAACGCCGAAAGGTGCTCCTCCTCCTCCGGCAGTAGGCTCCCCAAACGGCTGCGGAGGTGACACGTCTGCTCCTTGGGGCACTGAGCCTGGCCCAGTTCTAGCAACCACAAAGCGACGTTCACGAAGTACTGGGCTCCGTACTGTGACTTCTGCAGCTCCATCACGGCGATCACCTCACGCTGTCGCCGACACCAAGTTCCCGACTTCTTGGTGAAGCCAGCGGACTTTGCGAACCCATCGAACGTCGTATGAAGGACATTTCGAACAGTCATGGACTCGTATGTCTCCACACGACCGGACCACGGAGTACCGGGATTTCCCGGTCCAGCTCAGCGAGGTAGGCGACCACCCGCACCTTCTTGGAATCGTTGGTGCCGCCATACTCCCTGAGGTCCTCAGGCTCGACGAGGGTGCCATCTGCGGCGTCAATGGTCACGATGCCTGGCGGGTGCCGTCGGGGGCGGCGACCAGGGTGGCGGAGGGGAGACGAGAAGAACGCAGAGCTTCGGCTGTATCGATCACGTGCCACCGGCTTCCGCCAGTGCCCGGAGCTGCGCCTGTGGATCCCACCCGGGCGGCGGCGGCTTCCCACCATCCCATGGCATGCCGATGTCAATCCAGCGCTCTCGCCACTCCTCGTAGGAGATGCCCCGGTCGTCGTCGGTCACCCCGAACTGGAACCTGCATGACGGGCATATCTCGTAGGAACCGCCGGAAAGCGAGGATCGCGGCAGCTCCGTGAGATCGGGATAGCCGCACACGGGGCACATATATCTCGTCTGACTCATCCGGACCCCGGAGAGGTTCGGGCTGGCGGTCCCAGTAGGTCGAGCTGGAGGGCTTGAAGAACGCCGTGTCGTTCCGTTCGGGTTGTAAGAGCCGAACGTGTTGGTCGCCGGATCGAAGACACGGATGACGCCATCTGGAGCGATCTTGGTTGGAAGTCGTTGCTGCTGTGCTCGCTGGAGGAACCCCGAGGCTTGGCGCGCATAGTCCTCGGGGCTGGAAGCACCGAAATCGGCACCGTGGTCCTCGAAGTGCCGAGTGAGGGTGTTCGGGTTACTCCAGGACTCCTCGGGCGTCAATCGAAGGACGTCCTCAGCCAACCCTTCGGTGTCCGGATCATCGACACAGCCGTCCTGATTGTGCACGGCCACGGCGTGGTCGCCGGCGAAGACGGCGAAGGTGTGGTCGACCTCGACGCTCAGCTCCCACACCAGGGTGGGCCCCGAGGGCCAGGTGCGCACGGTGGCCACGCTGACCATCAGCTCGTAGCGGTTGGCCTCGCCCCGCTCGGTGGTGGTGCCGGCGTTGCCCAGCGTGGAGGTCCAGGCCACGGCGTAGTCGATGCTCACCGACACGGACAGGGGGACCTCGTCGGTGGTGTGCTCGAAGTCCCGCCCGCACGGCGCCGGCCCGCTCGCCCCGGGGCTGTACTGCACCCCCGGGCCAGGACAGACCCGGGTGAGGCCGTCGCTGAACTCCCACACCATCGCCGTGGGCGTGGCCGTGGCGCTGACGCTCACCTCGCCGGCGCTGGCCGTGGCGCTGAAGGGCTCCCAGATGTCAGGGTCCACCGCCAGCCACATCTCGAGGCCGACGAACTGCACCCCCTCCACATGCGGCGAGGTGCGGGCCCCGGGGCGCCAGTACCGGGGGGCCAGCTCCTCGAGGGCTTTAGCCAGGGCGCTGGCCTCCCACACCCCGGCGGCGGGGGCCAGCTCCTGAGCGGGGGCGCCGAGCACCGAGCGCACGGCCCCGGGCGGCTCGGCTCCGTCGGCTTCGCTGCACACCGCCACCCGCCAGCGATGCGCCGCCGCAGCCGGGCCCAGGACCACGCCGGTGTCGGCCTCCAGGGCTGCGGCGGCCTCGTCGCTGCCGTTGCTGAAGACCGTCCCGGAAGTGCCCCCGGCCCTTCCGTCACCGTCGGCGTCACAGCCCCCCGTGGCGGCCCCGGCGGGGGCGGGGGCGATGGCCAGCACCGACAACCCCATCACCGAGGCCAGCAGGGCCAGCGCCACCCGCCGCCCCCACGACGAGCCCCGAGCAGCGGTGGCGCTCAACATGTGGCCGGCAGCTCCTCGGACAGCAGCTCGAACACCTCCGGGCCGTCGGCACCGTTGATCCGCACGGCCAGGACCATCTCGTTGCGTGTGCCGGCGGGGAAGACCTCACGCACCACCTGGCACGAGCCCAGGTCCCGAAGCACCAGCCCCTCGGGGTAGCTCACGCAGGCCGACACCACCACCACCACCCCGAGCAGGCGGGGGTCGAGGCCTTCCACCTCCAGGGCCGCCTGGCGGGGAGAGGTGATCGAGTAGCCCTCGCCCACCTGCTCGCCAGGGCCGCGGCCAGCTCGGACTCCAAGGGTTCGGCCACCACCGCCGCCAGCGGCCCCGCCACCCCCACCCGGGGTCGGCCTGGGCCGATCCCACCCCGGCCACCATGGCCTCTACCGCTCCGCGGGCCTGCTCGGCCATCGCCTCGGGGACACAGCCGTAGCCGGGAGAGTCGATCTGGCCCTCGTGGGCCACCTCGGTCTCGACCACCCGGTAGCGGCCGGCGTCGTGGACGACCTGCGCGCTTCGCCTGACATAGGCCTCGATGTCCTGGCCGGTGATCATGGTGGCCGTCTCGGCGGTGCAGTCCTCGATGGTGACCCGGTCCCCCTCCACGGCGATGTCGACGATGTTGGCCACGCTGAACAGCGACTCCACCCGCTGCAAGCCGCTCCCGTGGGCCTCGTTGGCCGCTCGCCAGGCGTCGGCCTCGGCCACCACCGACGGCGAGGCCAACTCGGCCAGGCCCGAGCCCAGCTCGGCTACCTCTTGGTCGGGGGTGCGGTGCAGATCCGAGGCGAGCAGGTACTCGTCGTAGAACGAGCGCAGCGCCGCCTCGAACTCGGGATCGTCGACGTCGATGGCGTCGCCGGCGATCTCGCCGGCGCCGGCCGGGGACGACCCGCCGGCTCCGCTCGGAGGGCCCTGCTCCTGGGTCAAGGTGTTCTCGCCACCCCCACAGCCGGCCACCATCACCATGGCGACCAGCCCGGCGGCCAGGAACCTCCAGGACCTGCTCACGAGTGTGGCCGGATGCCGCCGGGCATGCCCCGGGACCACGGTGGCGAACGGGTCACGTCCTCGGCCCGCTCGTCGCCACGCATCCGGTCCCAAACTGCCGGCCACCACACTGCGGGCGTGGACGTAGGCCACGAGCAACCGCGATGAGAGGAGCGCCACCATGTTGATCCAACTTTCGTCTGCCCTTCGGATCGGGTGATCAGCATCGAGTTCCGCTTCTGGCTGGTTCAACCGGCAGCATGACGCATCGACCACCGAGTCCAGGAGATCCTCGTCGGGGTGACCGGCCAGGCAGGTTCACTCCGACGGGTCTCCCAGGAACGCCGAATCGTCCGAGAGGCTTTCGAGATCAACTTGGCTCGGGTCCACAGTTCCGACGACGAGCACTTGTCTGGCTCGTCGACGGCCTCGATCTCTAGGGGAGGTATGGGTAGACCTGGACCTCAAGAACGTCGGGCATCACACCGACAGCAGCTCGTGGGCGCCGGTGTCGACCGAGGGGTGGCGCAGCTTGGACATGGCCCGGGCCTCGATCTGGCGGATGCGCTCCCGGGTCAGGTTGAAGCTCTCCCCGACCTCTTCCAGCGTGCGGGCCTCACCCCGATCCAGGCCGTAGCGCAGGCGGATGACGGTGC
>JAUJLZ010000204.1 GCA_030447125.1 Acidimicrobiales bacterium | reverse complement strand
TCCGGGTTCGCCCTCAGATCCGGCAGGTCGAGAGACCCCGCTTCTCGAGGTACTGCTGGTGGTAGTCCTCGGCCAGCCAGAAGGTCGACGCTGGCGTGACCTCGGTGACGATGGGACGCCGGAACCGGCCCGACGCCTCCAGCTCCTCGATGGAGCGCCGCGCCGCCTTCTCCTGGGCCTCGTCGTGGAAGTAGATGGCCGAGCGGTACTGGGTGCCGACATCGGGACCCTGGCGGTCTTTGGTGGTGGGATCGTGATTGTCCCAGAACACGGCGAGGATGTCGTCGTAGGAGAGGCGGCTGGGGTCGTAGGTGACCTGAACCACCTCGGCATGACCGGTGCGGCCGGTGCAGACCTGGCGGTAGGTGGGCTCGTCCCGGGTTCCCCCCATGTAGCCCACGGCCGTGGAGACCACGCCGGGCACCTGGCGGTAGGCCGCCTCGACCCCCCAGAAGCACCCGGCCCCGAACGTCGCCTTCTGCTGCTCTTGCGCCATGGTCACCCACTCCTCCCGTCGCCTGCCTGCAGCGAGGCTACCGGCCCCTCAACGCCCTCGAAGAGCACGACGGCGATGGCCGTTCCACTCATGGAGGGGGAGCGTTCGGTGGGCGAAGAGGGCCGAACTGGCCCTCGGTCGGCTCCGCTCAACAGAACCAGGGCTCGGTGAGCCTCGGCCTCCCCTGGGTGGAGCCGGCGGCCATGAGCTCGCTCGGGCCCGGCTCAGCGACTGGATCGGCGGCGCCGGCGGCCTGGCGGACGGCCCGGCTCACGGCCAGGTACAAGCTGCCCGCCGGCTCACCGGCCTCCAGACCGGCCTCGATCTGCGCGGCCAATCGGGCCTGGAGCTCGTCCATGGCCGGATGGGCTGGCGTCCAGTGGTAGCTGAGCCGCCCGGTGTCGTAGGGACCGAGGTGGGGGCGCATGTCGGGGTGATCGAGCAGGAGCGACCCCTCGGGTACCAGCAGGCGGATGGTGTACTGCACCGGATCGACGTTGGCGATGAGGTCGTGGGCGGCGACGAAGTCGACCAGGTCGACCAGGTCGGCGGGCGTGGTCCAGGGGGTGAAGGGCAGGAACGACGGTCGCACCTCGATCCCGCAGTCGCGGAGCACGGCGATGGCCTCGGCCGCCTCGGCGGCGGTGTGGCCCTTGTCGAGGCGCTCCAGGATCGCGTCGTTGACCGACTCCAGGGCCGAGACGACGAACAGGCAGCCGGCGTCGGCCATCTCGGCCCAGATGCCCCGGTGGCGCAGGATGAGCTCGACCTTGGTGGTGCAGTCGAAGGTCAGCTCGGGAAAGCGCTCGTGCATGGCGGACACGACCCGCCGCGAGTGGTGCACGCCGTTGAGGAAGTCGGGGTCGGCGAAGGTGATGTGGCGGGCGCCGGCGGCGACCAGCTGGGCGATGTCGGCCAACACCACCTCGGGACCCACCACCCGGATGCGTCCGTCGTAGACCGTCGGTACCGGGCAATGCCGGCACCGCGAGGCACAGCCGTGGCTGGCCTCCACCGCACCCACCAGGCGTTCCTCGCCACCGACGGCCAGGTGGGCATAGCGCTCCAGGGGCGGAAGCAGGTCACGGGCGGGGACCTCGAAGTCGCTACGCCCGACGTGGACGGCGGCTCGTGTGTCGGCCGTCGGTTCCGAGCTCGCTCGATCTCGAGCCTGGACCTGGTCGACCCAGGCCAGGAGGCCGGGCTCGTACTCGCCGGCGATGACCCGGTCGGCC
Organism: Acidimicrobiales bacterium; assembly: GCA_030447125.1. The sequence continues at coordinate 2,322 of JAUJLZ010000204.1, read as the reverse complement.
GTCGTCCGCAGGGTGGCATCGGCGCCGACTGCGGCGTAGAGGCCGTAGAAGCAGATGGGCAGGCCGGGGCGCTGGTGGCGCACCGCGGTGGCCGCAACCAGGGCCAGGCGCATGGCCGTGTGCATGGGAACGGAGAAGGCGACCGCGCCCGCCCACGCCACCAGCTCGGGGTCCCAGGGCTGCACCGACAGGTCGAGGGCGGCCACGTCGTGGCCCTGGCCTCGCAGGGCGGCGGCAGGGGAGGCCACGTGCACGGGCTGGTGGCCCAGCTCGTAGGTCGAGACCAACAGCACCCGCACCGGCTCACGCTACCGCCGCGGCCCCTCCCCTCGTTCCTTCGTCTCTCAGTGGCACCCCCTGCCTCTCAGCGCCGAAAGAACGGTTTCAGCAGGCTTCGATGGCCACGTCCAGGTGGGCATGGGCCCGGCGCAGGGCGTCCTCCACGGCGGCGGGGGTGGGGGCCCGGGCGAAGAGGAAGCCAAGGTAGCGGTCGCCCTCGGGCAGGGCCCGGACGCTACGCCCGCGGGCGATGGTCAGCTCCACGCCCTCGATGCCGGGGACGGCTCGGGCGTCGTCGACGCCACTGACCTCGAGCAGTCGTCCTGAGCGGGGGATGGGCAGCATCATGACCCCGGCCGCCCGTTCCTCCCGATGCAGGTCCTCGAGGCCGAGACCCAGGGCGTGGCCGAGGATGACCTCCTCGAGGGAGATCCCGGCGCCGAAGCGAAGCGCCCGTGAGCACAGGCCGCCGATGGAGCGAGCGGCCACCTCGATCACGCGCATGCCCTGGGCGCCGATGCGGACCTCGGCGTGGATCGGCCCCTCCACGAGCCCGAGGGCGGCGGCGGCGGCACCCACCAGCGCGACCACCGCCTCCTGGACCTCGATCGGCAGCCGCGACGGCGTGACGTAGATCGTCTCCTCGAAGTACGGGCCCTCGAGGGGGTCGGGCTTGTCGAACAGGGCCAGGACCTCGAGACGACCACCGCGCAGCAGGCCCTCGAGCGCCACCTCCGCTCCGGCCACGAAGGACTCCACCAACAGGGGCCCGGCTCGATCCTCGCCGGCGTCGGCCAGGATGGCCTGCACCCGCAAGGCCGCCTCGGCGGCCGCCGTCGGGCTGTCGGCCCGGATGACCCCCCGGCTGCCCGACAGCGACACCGGCTTGACCACGCAGGGCAGGCCGACTTCGGCGGCCAGGCCGGCCACGTCGTCGCCGGGGCGGGCCACCCCGAACGCCGGCTGATCGACCCCGGCGGCGGCCAGGGCGGTACGACTGGCCAGCTTGTCCCTGGTGGCGGCCACCGCCGACACCGGGTTGTGGACCAGTCCCAGCCGTTCGCCGGCCAGGGCCGCGGCCAGCACCCCTTGCTCGTCGACGGCCACCACGGCGTCGACCGGGGAACGGTCGGCGAAGGCCACGATGGCGGCGGCGGCGGCCTCGGGCCGGTCCAGCGGCAGCACCAGGGCCCGGTCACCCATCGACGAGGCCATGGCCTGGCGGTGCTCGGACGCCACCACCACCTCCGCCCCGAGAGCCGAGGCGGCTCGCACGAAGTCGGTCGCCCGGTACGTCCCGGTGGGAAGGATCAGGAGGACGCGCGACACGGTCCTATCATGGGGCCATGGCCGACGCGAGCGCTCCCCAGAACCTCGATCAGCAGCCCGCCCCGCCGGGCGAGGTGCTGTTGACGGTGACCGACCAGGCGCGCAAGAAGGTGGTGGCCCTGCGCCAGGACGAGCCCAACGCCGAATCGCTGGCCCTGTGGCTGGAGGTCACCGGGGTGGCCGGGCCCGAGTTCACCTACGACCTCTACTTCGACGCCCTCGACCGGGCCGGGCCCGGCGACGTGGTCCAGCGCCACGACGACGTGTCGGTCGTCGTCCCCGCCACCAGCGTCGACCAGCTCCGGGGCGCCACCCTGGGCGTGAGCCGGGACCTGCTCAACCCGGGCATGACCGTCACCAACCCCAACCGTCCCCCGCAACCGGCCAGCCCCTCGATCAGCGCCCGCCCGCCCGCCGACTTGAGCGGTGACGTGGCCCAGCGGGTGGCCCAGGTCATCGAAGCCCAGATCAACCCCAGCATCGCCTCCCACGGCGGCCAGGCCGAGCTGGTGGCGGTCGACGACGGCACCGCCTACCTCCGCTTGAGCGGCGGTTGCCAGGGCTGCGGCATGGCCACGGTGACCCTCACCCAGGGCATCGAGGTGGCCATCCGGGAGTCGGTGCCCGAGATCACCCAGGTCACTGATGTGACCGACCACGCCAGCGGTGCCAACCCCTACTACGAGGCAGCGAAGAAGTAACAGACCGGCGAGC
>JAUJLZ010000203.1 GCA_030447125.1 Acidimicrobiales bacterium | reverse complement strand
TGCCCGCCGCCAGCTCACCCACGCCGTAGGTGCGCTCCGGCACCTCCTCGACGAACAGGCTGGCCTGCTCCGCTTGGGTCACGATCCCATTGTGGTCGACGGGTGGGACACATCAGTGCCCGCCGGTGCACCCGGTGGTGCCGCCGTCGAGGCCCAGCGATGGCGTCAGCCGAGGAGACCGCCGAGCAGGCCGTCGCCGAGCAAGCCACCACTCCCGCCGTCGTCGCCCGTGTCGTCCGAGACGGGCGCCCGCGGGGGTGAGAGGAACCACTCGGGACCGTCTCCCCCGGCGATGTAGGGGTTCTGGGGACCGAAGCGCTGCGTGGCTGTCATCTCCGGGGCGATCCGGGCGGCGTGGTTGAACGCCTCTTGGATCGACACCACCCCGTTGCCGTCGACGTCGCCCTGGCCCTGGCTGAGCCCCTGGTCGATCATGAGGCCGTGGAAGACCGACATCTGCCAGTCGGGCCGCTCGTAGCCCTTCTCGGTCTCCTGGGAAGCGCCGGTGAAGAGTCGCCGCGGGCTGCTCACCCCGTCGTCGAAGCCGGCCGACTCGCAGCCGGCAATGGTGATCCAGGCGTCGCCCCGCAACGCCCGCAGGCTGGTGGCCAGCTCTCCGTCGGAGATGAAGTCGTTGTCGTGGGGCCAGAGGAACTCGTCGTTGGCCTCGCCGTCACGGTCCTCGTCACCCGTCTTCTGCTTCACGTGGCCCGTGTAGGAGAACACCGAGAAGGAGTCCTCGGCGCTCTGGTCGACCAGCCAACGGGTGGCGTCGCGGATGTTGGCCGCGGTGGCCGTCTCGTTGACCAGCATCTTGATGTTGGCGTCGGCCCACCCGCTGGCCAGCAGGGTCTCACGGAGGATGGCGGCGTCGCCGGGGCCCCCGGGGAGGGATTTGGTGCGGCCCTGGTACTCGCCGATGCCGATGATCACCGCCGCCTTTTTGGCCTCGGCCTGGGGGGCAGCCGAGGCCACCGCCAGGGGTGAGGCCACCAGGAGCCCAGCCAGTAGTCCCACCAACAACTTCTTCATCGTCCTCGGTTCCCTTCGCCCGTCCGTACATACGACGAGGGGATGGGGACGAATCCCCATCCCCTCGTGCGGGTCCTACACGTTCAGTGCGCTAGCTACTTGATGCTCTCCTTGCGGGAGCGCAGGGCCAGGCGGCCGGCGCCCACGGCGCCACCGGCGAGGCCGAGGCCGAGGACCGCAGGCAGGATGCCGATGCCACCACCGGTGACAGGAAGGGTCCGGTTGTCACCCGAGGGGGGCAGGGGAGGGGCGGGAGGCGGTGCCTGCTGGGCGCAGACGACGCCTCCGACCTCGGAATGTCCGAGCACGATGTCGAGCAGAGGCTCGTTCTCGCCACCGCTGTCGCCTCCGTCATCGCCGCCACCGATGATGTCGCCGATGACGTCGCCGCCCTCGCCGCCCTCGCCGCCCTCGCCGCCGCCGTCGAGAATGCTACCCAGGTCATCACCGACGGTGATGTGCAGAGCGTTGATGAACACGCCGCCGTCCTCGGTGGTGCCCACCTCACCCTCCTCGGTGTCGATCAGGCCAGAGAGGAGCTCCTCAAGAAGGGCCTCGTCACCGTCCTCGCCTCCGATGAGCTCGGAGATGAGGTCGTCGATCAGATCACCGAGATCGATGTCCGAGCCGTCGCCGTCCGCCAGTCGGGAGGCCACGTCGAAGCGCACCTCGTTGTTGGTGCACACGGCCACCGCTTCGGATTCGATCAGGCCCAGGCGCAACAGGGCCTCGAAGACGATCTCCTGAAGTTCGTCTCCGCTGCTCCCGAGAAGGTCACCGATGAGGTCGTCCCCGCCCTCGCTCTGCTGGATCTGGACGGTGCCTGCGTCGCCGGCGCTCTGGCCGGTCACACCATCGAGTGCACTGGTATCGCTGGATTCGCCCTCAGAGTCGCCACCGAGACCCAGGAGCTCCTCGAGGTCGACACCGAGGAAGTCGTTGCCGCCTTCGCCACCGTCCTCGCCACCTTCGTCGTCGATGGCCACGCCGGTGATGCTGATGGAAGAGAGGGCACGGGCGTTGACGTTCGGGATCTCGATGTCATCGTCGTCGGGCCCGCCGAAGCCTTCGATGCCGCTGGTGCCGCCGTCCTCGCCCCCTTCCTCGTCGTCGCCACCGAGGTTGTTGAGGATTTCGTCCAGGTTAAGGCCGAGGAGGTCACTCCCCTCCTCGTCCTCACCGCCACCGCCGAGCTGCTGGGTCTGAAGGATGCCACTGCCGCTGCTGCCGCTGTCCTCACCGTCGGAGACCAGCATGGGAGTGAGGTTGGACTCACCCGAGGTCTCGGCCTGCTGGATACCGACACCCTGGAGCACCAGCTCCTCGGCGTCGATCGTGACCACATCCTCTTCCTCGGAGCCGCCGGGCGGGAACTCGGAGGTCACCTCAGGCTCTTGGTCGACCAACTCGGAACCCAAGAGGTCGATGCTGATGCCAAAGGCACTCGCCCGGGCGCTCGAGATCGGGTCGGCGGACGCGTTGGTGATTCCGAACGCAGTCATGGCCAGGACACATGTCCCTACTAGGACCTTCTTCATGCTTCAGCTCCTCAGAGGTTTGTCCGTGACCTTCTGCCACGTTGGTTATCACTTCGTGCGTACTGCCTGCCAGACCGGCCACGTGGACGGTCGAGACGGGCAGTGGTGGAACCACTACGTCCGGTTCGAGCGGCCGGCGGAATCCTAGCCGGGTTGACCGGTTCGGACACCAGCCGCAGCTGTTCCAGCGGTTCAGACGGGCGAAGGGTTGGTTTATGACGCCAACCCTGACCATTCCGCAGTTCCCTTGGCCCTACGCTGGCCGATGATGGATCTGCTCCACCGGGGGTCGGCCACGTCGAGCCAGGCGAAGCAGGATGCCGGTTCGGCCACGCTCCCCCGGCCCCCTGCCCGCCCCTCGGTCCAGCAGCGGCTGGAAGCCAGCGTGGCCGGCAGGCGGGTGCTCAGCGTCTTGCTGGTGGCCACGCTGGTGGCGGTGGCGCTGTGGAACCTTCCCGAGTCCGCACTGCGGGGCGAAACGCTCCCCACCGTCCAGCCCTACGTCAACACCGTCGGCCTCGACCAGCGCTGGGACCTGTTCGCTCCAGATCCGCCCCGGCGGTCGTCGCAGGTGATCGCCCGCATCGAGTACGCCGACGGCAGCCTCGACCTGTGGGAGGCACCGCGGACAGACCGGTGGCGAAAGTGGATGACCATCCTTATCGCTCGAGGAGACCAGGGGGCGTGGGAGCGAACGGCGACGTGGATCGCAGCCCATCACGACAGCGGCGGCCGCCGAGCCGTACGGGTGGAACTGGTCCAGCGATGGCAGGACCTCCAGGCTCCCGGGACCGGGCAGGTTGACGGTCCCCAACAGCAGACCGTCTTCTACACCTACGACGTCCCCGGCGGGCTCAATCCAGGAGCCAGGTGAGGACATCCTCGTTGGGGCGGCTGGGGCGACTGTGGAACGAGTTCTGGTTTCAGCCCACCTCCACGGCCACCCTGGCCCTGGTGCGCATCGCCTACGGGGGCGTGCTCCTGGCCTGGTGCGCGTTCATGTCGTTCGACGTCATCGCCTTTTTCTCGGACTCAGGCATCCTGGCCGAGCGACTGGCCCCGCCCTGGACGTGGTCGCTCCTCGACGTCTTCTCCTCCGACATCGCCCTCGTCACCCTGTTCGCCTTGCTCGTCGTGGCCGCCGGCTGCGTCCTGGTGGGCTACCACACCAGGTTGGCGTCGTTGGTGGCCTTCGTCCTCTTGCTGTCGTTCGAGCGCCGCAACCTCCTGGTGCTCAACGCCGCCGACACCCTGTTGCGGCTCATGGCGCTGTACCTGGCCCTGGCCCCGGCCGGCGCCGCCCTGTCGATTGACCGATGGCGACGCCATCGGGACCGGTTCTGGGAGCTCCCCGCCCGAGCCCCCTGGGCCCTGCGCCTGGTGCAGCTCCAGGTCAGCACGCTCTACCTGTTCACCGTGTGGCTCAAGCTCCAGGGTGAGACGTGGAGCCAGGGGACGGCCGTGTCCTATTCGCTCCGGGTCACCGAGGTGGCCCGCTTCGACGTCCCGGCGTGGTTCGCGCAGTCGGCGCTGGTGTCG
>JAUJLZ010000030.1 GCA_030447125.1 Acidimicrobiales bacterium | reverse complement strand
CCCTGGGCCGCCGGTCGCTCCCGCCCCGTCGACGGCCGACAGCAGAGCGGCACCCTCACCGGCAACCGATCCAGCTCCGGTTCGGGCCTCGGCCTCATCCCGTCGGGCACTCGGCGCCGTTGCCCGCCCGCCCGCGCCCGCACCCGCGCCTGCTGCCGCCCCCACCCCAGCCGTCGCCCCCCCCACGCTCGCCCACCACGACACGCCGGCGGCAGGTCTGCCCACTCGAGAGGAGCTCACCCTGGCCTGGGCCGACCACGTCCTCAGCCGGTTGCGCCCGGTCGTCAAGGGCCTGTTCGGGGCCGGTCGCTTCGCCGCGGTCGATGGCGCCGCCGCCACCTTCGCCGTGCCCACCGACGCCATGCGGGCCAAGTGCGAGGCCCGGCGGAGCGACGTCGAGTCCGCCCTGGCGGTCCACTTCGGCCGACCCGTCCCCCTCCGCCTCGTCGTGGACACCTCCACCGCAGCCCAGGTGGCCGACGGGGGCGCCGTGGGTGTTTCGCTGAGCGAGCCGGTCGACCTCGACGACCTGCGGGACGTCCCCGACGATCCCCGCACCCACCTGCAGCGCCTGACCGAGGCGTTTCCCGGCGCCGAGGTGGTCGAGGGCCCTTCGTAGGTCTGGCCACGCCGGTGCGAGGTTCCTGGGGTCACGTGCCCGGAGGTGCAGGGCGCAGGCCGGCCGACCAGTCGGGAGCGGTAACCTCGCCGGCATGGCCCTCCCTCCCGACATGCCCGACCTGGGTGGGCTCATGGCCCAGGCCCAGCAGATGCAGCAAACCCTCTTGGCCGCCCAGGCCGAGGCCGCCGAGCAGGTGGTCGAGGGCCAGTCGGGGGGCGGTGCGGTACGGATCGAAGTGAGCGGGGCGATGGAGTTCCGCTCGGTCACCATCGCCGCAGAAGCCGTCGACCCCGACGACGTCGACATGCTCCAGGACCTCGTCCTGGCCGCCCTGCACGACGCCACGGCCAAGGTCAACGAGCTGCAGCAGGGCGTGACCGACAGCCTCGGCCTCGGTGGCGGGGGTGGCCTGGGCGCCGGGGGCGGCCTCGGCGGCCTGCTCGGCTGAACGCGTCCTGGTGTACGCCGGCCCGGTCCAGGACCTCATCGACGAGTTGGGCCGTTTGCCCGGCGTAGGCCCCAAGTCGGCCCAGCGCATCGCCTTCCACCTCCTGAAGCTGCCCAAGGAGGAGGCCGTGCGCCTGGCCCGTGCCGTCATCGAGATGAAGGAGCGGGTGGCGCTGTGCGCCCGGTGCTTCAACGTGGCCGAGGGCCAGGAGTGCGGGATCTGCACCGATCCCCGGCGCGAGCACCGGGTGTTGTGCGTAGTCGAGGAACCCAGGGACGTGGTGGCCGTGGAGAAGACACACGAGTTCCGGGGCCGCTACCACGTCCTCCAGGGCGCCATCAGCCCCATCGAGGGCATCGGCCCCGACCAGCTCAAGGTACGCGAGCTGCTGGCCCGACTGGAGCCCGAGCAGATCAGCGAGGTCATCCTCTGCACCAACCCCAACATCGAGGGGGAGGCCACGGCCATGTACCTGGCCCGCCTGTTGTCCCCCCTCGGGCTGCGGGTGACCCGCATCGCCAGCGGCCTCCCAGTGGGGGGCGATCTCGAGTACGCCGACGAGCTCACCTTGGGCCGGGCGTTGGAGGGCCGCCGGGAGGTGGGGGCCTGATCGAACGAGGGAACGACCTGGGCGGCGAGGAGCGCGACCCCTATGTCGACCTGGTGCGGGCGGTGGCGCTGGCACTGGTGGTGGTGGGGCACTGGACCGTGGCCGCCATCGAGGTCCGGGGGGGTCAGCTTCGCGGGGCCAACCTGTTGGCCGTCCAGCCCGGGATCCAAGTCGCCACCTGGCTGTTCCAGGTCGTGCCCCTGTTCTTCGTGGTCGGCGGCTTCGCCCACGCCGGGTCGTGGGCGAGGGCGCGCCACCGGGGCCTGGGCTACGGAGGCTGGCTCCTCGGCCGCGTCGACCGCCTGGTCCGTCCCACCCTGGTGCTGGCCGTGGTCTGGGCCCTGGGCTCGGTGATCGCCCTCGCAGGAGGCGCCGACCCCGCTCTCGTGCGCCTGGCTGGGCGTCTGGTCGGCTTTCCCCTGTGGTTCCTCGCCGTGTACCTGCCCGTGGTCGCCCTGGCTCCAGCCATGGTGGCGCTCAACCACCGGGTCGGCTTGGCGGCGCCGGTGGCGTTGGCGGCCGCCGTGGGCTTGGTCGACTGGGCCCATTGGGGCCTCGGGCTTCCCGTGGTGGGGTGGGCCAACTTCCTCCTGGTGTTCCTCTTCGCCCACCAGCTCGGCCTGTGCTGGTGGAACGTTCGACACCGCGACGCCTCCCAGGAGCACCACCAGACGGGCGGCGTGCTCCTCGGCCTGGGACTGGCGGGGATGGTCCTGCTGACCGGCGTGGCGGGTTACCCCCTGAGCATGGTGGGGGTGGCGGGCGCCGCCCGCAACAACAACGATCCGGCCTCGTTGGCGTTGGTGGCGCTGGCCACGGCCCAGATGGGTGCGGTCGTGCTGGTCCGCCCGGTCGTGGTGCGCTGGCTGGGACGACCAGGTGTCGCCCGTGCCCTGGCCCGAGCCAGCCGTGTCTCCATGACCGTCTTCTTGTGGCACTTCCCGGCATTGATCCTGACCGCACTGCTGCTGCTGGGCACGGGGGCCATGCCTGGCGCTCCCATCGGCTCTCTGGCGTGGTGGGCCTGGCGACCGCCGTGGCTCGGGCTGATCGCCGTGGTGTTGACAGCCCTGGTCGTCCTGTTCGCCCGCTACGAGCAGCGCCCGGCTCGCCCTGGGTCGCCGGCGCCGTCGGCGTCACCCCCGCCAGGCAGGTTGTCCACCGGGCTGGCGGCGGCCGTGGCCGTGGTCGCGGCCGTGGTGGCGACGACCGGCGCCCTGGTGCTCACCCTGGGAGGCATGGTGGACCCCAGCACAGCCTTGGGGCCGCCGGTCATCGGCGTCGGCCTCCTCGTGCTCACGGCGATCGTCACCGGCAGCGCCCGTCGCCGGGGGATCCGTGTTCGATGTCTCACCCCCTCGGTAGGGTCAGCGCCATGAACGATGCGGTTGTGGTCAGCACCCACCAGTCCTACGATGAGCCTTCCAGTCTCACCCTGCCCCCGCCTCGGGGGCCCCGAGCGCCTGGCGCCGGGTCCAGAGGGAGGTGACGCACATGCGTCCGTACGAAATCATGGTGATCCTCGACGCCACGCTGGAGGAGGCCGCCGTCCAGGCGGTGATCAACCGCACGGGGGAGCTCCTCACCGCCTCAGGCGGCCAGCTCAGCCGGGCCGACAAGTGGGGCAAGCGCCGCTTGGCCTATGAGATCGACCACCGGGCCGAGGGCTACTACCTCTTGATGGAGGTGCGGGTCGAGGCCGACGCCGTGAGCGAGCTCGACCGCTCCCTGCGCCTGACCGACGGCGTCGTTCGTCACAAGATCGTCCGCTTGCCCGAGCAGCCTGTCGCCAAGGCCTCCCGGCCTCGAGCCGACGAGCCTGCCCTGGCCGGACCCGAAACCCACGCGTAGAGCAAGGAAGAACTGCCATGCCCGGAAACAACGTCACGCTGGTCGGAAACGTCACCCGAGACCCTGAGCTTCGCTACACCGCCTCGGGCCAAGCCATGGCCAAGTTCGGCCTCGCCGTCAACCGGCGGTGGCAGAACCGCCAGACCCAGGCATGGGAGGAAGCCACCAGCTTCTTCGACATCGTGGCCTGGCGGGAGATGGCCGAGAACATCGGCGAATCCGTGCAGAAGGGGGCCCGGGTGCTGGTCACCGGGCGCCTCGAGCAGCGCTCCTGGGAGTCCCAGGAGGGGGACAAGCGCTCGACCGTGGAGGTCGTCGCCGACGAGGTCGGTCCCAGCCTGCGCTGGGCCACCGCCAGTGTCGTCAAGAACGAGCGCCGCAGCAACGACGGTGGCTCGGCCGGGCCCTCCGGCCCCCGCCCCACGGCCGATCCCGGTCCCAGCTACCCCGACGAGGAGCCCTTCTGATGGGACGCAAATCCAAAGCCCAGCCGGCGAGGGGCGAACGAAAGCCCAAGGACAACGGCAAGAAGTTCAAGAAGAAGCCGTGCATGTTCTGCCAGGAACGGGTCGCCTGGGTCGACTACAAAGACGTGAACCTGCTGCGCCGCTACATGTCGGACCGGGCCAAGATCAAAGCCCGACGGGTCAACGGCAACTGCGTGCAGCACCAGAGCGACGTGGCCATGGCCATCAAGACGGCGCGAGAGCTCGCCCTGCTGCCCTTCGTCACCAAGGTCACGAGCAGCCGGACGGGCCGGGGTGGCGGCGGGCGGGGTCGCGACGACCGTCCCAGCCGTGACGATCGACCGCCTCGACCCGGGCCGGGGAACGCCCCTCCTGCAGCCGGACGCGTGCCCGCCGGCGTGAGCGCCTCCTCCGAGGATGCCGCCGACGGTCCCCCAGTGCGCGACCAGGACGACGCATGAAGGTGATCCTTCGGGCCGACGTCGCCAACGTGGGCAAGCGGGGCGACGTCCTCGTCGTCGCCGACGGCTACGCCCGCAACTTCCTGGTACCCCGGGGCTTGGCCATGAAGGCCAGTGAGGCAACGATGGGCCAGGCGGGCTCCATGCGCAGGGCGCGCGACACCAAGGACGCGGCGGCGCGCAGTGCGGCCGAGGACATCGCTCGTCGCCTGGTCCCGGCCGTCATCCACGTGAGCGCCCGAGCGGGGAACGAAGGGCGGCTCTTCGGCTCGGTGACCACCGTCGATGTGGCCGAGGCGGTGGCGGCCCAAACCGGACTCGAGCTGGATCGCCGCAAGATGCACCTCGACGAGCCCATCCGCGAGCTGGGTACCCACCGGGTCCTGGTCAAGCTCCACGCCGAGGTCGAGTTCCCCGTCACCGTCGAGGTGGCCCGGGACTGACGTCGGGGGTGGCGGCCGGCGAGTCGGGCACCCCGCCACCATCGGTCCACCGGCCCGCGCCTCCCGGGCGCCAAGCTGACCCACGTGGACCCGCCAAGCCGCTGGCAGCGCTTCGGGGCCTCGCGCGGACCGAGAGCGGACATCCCCCACTTGTCCACAGGGCGTCCCCCTCCAATTCACACCGTTGTGCCCCTGGCACCCCACAAGCCCGACGAAGGAGGCTGCACCCATGGCCATCGCTGAGGTTCCTCCCGGCCCCAGTCGGGGTGACGGCCGGGTTCCTCCCTACAACCTCGAGGCTGAGGAGTCCCTGCTCGGCGCCATGCTGTTGAGCAAGGACGCCATCGTCGCCGCCTCCGAGCTCGGGGTGTCATCGGAGGACTTCTACAAGCCGGTGCACGGGCACATCTTCGACGCCATCACCTCCCTCTACGGCGCGGGCGAGCCCGCCGATCCGGTCACCGTGGGCGAGGAGTTGCGCCGAGCCGGCCTGCTCGGCGACATCGGGGGGCCGGGCCTGCTCGTGTCGCTCCAGGTGCGCACGCCGGCGACGTCCAGCGCCGCCCGCTACGCCCGCATCGTGGGTGAGCACGCCCTACTGCGCCGCCTCATCGCCGTGGCCGGCGAGATCGCCGAGATGGGCTACCGGGTGCCCGACGACGTGGCCGAGGCCGTCGACCGGGCCGAGGCCATGGTCTTCGACGTCGCCCAGCACCGGGTCAGCGACACCATGGCGCCCATTCGCGACCTCCTCGACCACACCCTCACCCGCCTGGAGATGCTCTACGAGAAGGCCGACAGCATCACCGGGGTGCCCACCGGCTACCGGGGCTTCGACGAGCTGCTCTCCGGACTGCAGCCCTCGAGCCTGGTGATCGTGGGGGCCCGTCCCGCCACCGGCAAGTGCCTGACCGGCGACACCCTGCTCGTCGATCCCCGCACCGGTGCCCGCCGCACCCTGGCCGACATCCACCGACGGGGCCGGCGGGGAGACCAGGTAGAGGTCACCAGCCTGGGCGCCGCCGATCACGAGCTTCACGTACGCCGCCCAAGCACCTTCGTAGACGACGGGGTGCACCCCGTGTTCCGGGTGCGCACCAGGCTGGGGCGCGAGGTCCGCACCACCGCCACCCACCCCTTCCTCACCCCCACGGGCTGGCGCCCCCTGGCCGAAGTGGCGGTCGGCACCCCGATCGCCGTTCCTCGGACCCTGCCGGTCTTCGGCCACCAGCCCCTGCCCGACTCCGAGGTCGTCCTGCTCGCCTACCTCCTCAGCGACGGGTCCCACACGGGCGCTTCGGCCCGCTTCACCACCACCTCCCCGGCGGTGATGGACGACCTGGTCGAGCATGCGCAGCGGGTGGGGATCGACGCGGTGGCCGAACGAAGTGTGCTCGGTGGAGCCACGTGTCGCCTCCGCCCTCCGCCCGACCGCAGGGGCCCGTGGGTCGAGGCCCTGGGGGACCACGTCTCCTTGGGCACGAGCCCCCACCAGCGGACGGTTCCCGATCGGGTGTTCCGCCTGCCCCGCCCCCAGCTGGCGCTGTTCTTGAACCGCTTGCTGGGGGTCGACGGCTCGGCGTCGTGGTCCCCGAGGGAAGGGGGGGGCGCCCGCATCTCCTACTGCAGCCGGTCCCCTTCGCTGGTGGCCGACGTCGCCCACCTGCTGTTGCGCTTCGGCATCAACGCCCGCCGCCGTCGGCGTGTCATCCACCGCCAGGATTGGCGGGGGCCGGCCCAAGAGCTCGAGGTCACCTCCGTGTCCGAGCTCCGCCTGCTCGCCACCGAGATCGGCATGTTCTCCAAAGACGCCGCCCTGGCCAACCTCCTCGGCCACATGGAGCACATCGAGCGCCAGCAGCGCCGGGCCAGCCAGGCCCACAAGGTGCTGACCTATGCCGCCGCATCGGGACCAGGCGCTCCAGACGGCGCATCACCGGCCCGGTCGCCGACCGCTCAGGATCCCGCCGCTCCCCTCGCCCGATCGGCTCCCACCAGCGTGTTGTGGGACGAGATCGTGTCCATCGACGGCGAGGAGCCGGCGCAGGTCTACGACCTGACCGTGCCCGGCGACCACAACTTCGTGGCCGCCGACATCTTCGTGCACAACACCGCCTTCGCCTTGGGCATGGCCGCCCACGCCGCCCTCGAAGCCCACCGCCCGGTGCTGTTCTTCTCCCTGGAGATGAGCCACCTCGAGATCACCCAGCGCCTGCTCGCCTCCGAAGCCCGGGTCGACAGCACCCGCATGCGCAACGGCCGGTTGGCCGAGACCGACTGGACCAAGATCAGCCATGCCATCGGCCGCCTGGCCGAGGCGCCTCTCTACATCGATGACAACCCGAGGGCGACGGTGCTCGAGATCCGGGCCAAGGCCCGCCGGCTCAAGTCCCGGTTGGGCGACCTCGGCATCGTGATCGTCGACTACCTCCAGCTCATGACCGGACGCGATCGTGCCGAGAACCGACAGGTGGAGGTGTCGGAGATCAGCCGGGGGCTCAAGGTCCTGGCCCGGGAGCTGCAGACGCCCGTGGTCGCCCTCTCCCAGCTCTCCCGAGGCCTCGAGCTACGGGCCGACAAGCGTCCCATGCTCGCCGACCTGCGTGAGAGCGGGTGTCTGACGGCTGATGCCCGGGTGTTGCGGGCCGACACCGGGGCCGAGGTCACCATGGGCGAGCTTCTCCTCAGTGGTGAGCGGGACATCCCGGTGTGGACGCTCGACCGGGACCTGACGCTGGTGCCCGGCACCATGTCCCACGTCTTTCCCCGCGGGACCAAGACCGTCTACCAGCTCCGCCTGGGATCGGGACGTCGCATCGACGCCAGCGCCAACCACCCGTTCCTCACCGTCGCCGGGTGGCTCCGACTCGACGAGTTGACGGTGGGCACCCGGATCGCCGTCCCCCTGCGGATGCCGGCCCCGGTCCGGCGCTGCGGATGGGACGCCCAAGAGGTTCGGGAGGCAGCACGACAGGTGGCCGAGGCGGCCGAGCACCAGCCCGCCGACTGCCCGCTGGTGCCCCGGGACGTCTTCTCCCTGCCCCGCGGGGCACTGGTGGCGTTCCTGGCCGCTCTGTTGCCCCACGGGAAGGGCATCGGCCGCCACAGGTCTGGGGCCCCACTCCAGTGGGTCTCCGCCAGCACCCGCCTGGTGGACGACCTGCAGACGCTGCTGTTGCGCCTGGAGATCCACAGCCGCGTCGTCCGGCTGGGGCCCAGGGCCAGACCTGGAGGGGCACGGCTCAGCATCGAGGGTGACGAGAGCAGGCGGCGCTTCGTCGAGCTCATGGCTGAGGGCCAGGGCGCCGACGACGAGCTCGAGCGGGAAGCTCGCCGCTCGCTCGACGGGAATCGGACCAACACCTTGGCCATGGCCGGTGGGCTGCCGGGCGCCCGCTTGACGCCCAGCCGTCAGCGCCTGGCCCAGGTGGCTGCCGCCCTCGACGACGCTGCCCTCGACCGGCGAGCCCGGGCCGACGTCCGCTGGGACCCCGTCGTGGCCATCGACGTGTTGGGCGAACAGCCCGTCTACGACGCCACCGTGGCCGAAACCCACAACTTCGTGGCCAACGGCATCGTCGTGGAGAACAGCCTCGAGCAGGACGCCGACGTGGTCGTGTTCTTGTACCGAGACGAGCTCTACCACCCCGAGTCCCCTGATCGGGGCACCGCCGAGGTCCTGGTGGCGAAGCACCGCTCAGGGCCCACGGGGATGGACCGGCTGGCCTTCCTCGACCACTACACCCGCTTTGCCAACATGGCCAAGGACATCTGACCTCCCCCGACTCCTCTGCGTGGGCGGAAGGTGTCGGGGAGAGCGGGACTGCATGGCGGCGGGCCGAGGATGACCACTAGTGTCGGATCGATATGCGTCGCCGCCATGCCCTTTCCTGCTGCTTGGTGCTTCTCGTGGCGTTCACGGCATGCAGCGGTGGCGAGGGTGGCTTCTTGTCGAGAGCCCCAGAGCAGTCCACCGAGCCCGAGGGGGGCCCGTTCTGCGGACCCCTGGAGGAGCTGATGGACGCCCGGCTCAACTTGATCCGACGGGCCACGTCGAACCTCGAGATCGAGTCGACGGTCGAGGACATCGAGCGCCTCCAGCAGGAGATCGCCGCCGAGGCGCCGGCCGAGGTGCGCGAGCAGGTGCAGTTCGTCAACCAGGTCTACGGCCGCTACGCCCGCACCGTCCTCGAGGAGAGCTACGGCAAGGCCCCCATCGAGGACATCACGTCCGACGAGTACAACGAGGCCGACCTCGCCCTGGTGTCGTTCTGCTTCCAGAACCCGACTCGGTGACGCCCGCCCGATAGGCCCGCCCGATGAACCTGCTCGGTGACGACCTGCTCCCCCAGCTGGTGCTGGCCCTCGGCGCCGCCATGGCCCTGGGCAGCGTGTTCGCCCTGGTCCGGCCACCCTCGCGGCGCGACGACACCGACCTGGCCCGGCCGCCGGTCGCCCGCAGTGTGGTGATGATCGCCATCGGCCTGGTCGCCTCTGTGTGGGCCATCGCCACCCTCACCGCCGGGCCGGCGAGCGAAGCGAGCTCGGGCGGGGGGAACGGAGATGAGCCACCGGAGGCGTCCCAGCCGTTCTGACCAGCGAAGCTCGTCGGCGCGGTTTTGACCAGCGAAGCTCGTCGGTCAGCGCCAGGCGAGGATGATGCGTCCGCAGGCCGAGCACGACCAGTCGGTGTCTCGCAGGCGATCCTGCCAGCCGGCGGGCAAGTGCTGGACGCTCTGGCAGGTGCGGCAGGTGAGCTCGTTGGTGATCAGGGCCTGGGCCAGGCCGAAGCCGATCTTCTCGCCGCCGGTGGCCTTGGCCATGGGCCGGGCCTGACCGCCGGGGATCGACTGCTTGGCGTGGGTCCGGCTGGCCTGGGCGGCCCGAGCCTGGGCGGTGTGCTGGCGCGACGCCTGGGACGCCCGACGACGGGCCTCTACGCCAGCGTTGGGATCGGGAGTGGCCCACGAGTGGATCTGGCTCTCGGCGCTGGCGGCCAACCCCGGGCCCTTCTTCAGGACCAGGAAGGCCTGGTTGACCTCACGCATGCGCTGTTCGGCCTGTGATTGCACGGCAGCCGGACTGTCGACGTGGCGGTCGGGATGGTAGGTCTGGGCCAGGGACCGGTAGGCGGCGGTGACCTCCTCGAGGGTGGCCAGCCGTGAGACGCCCAGCACCTCGAAGGGATCGAGACCCTCACTGACTGGTCGGCGCTTAGCCATGATCGTCAGGAGTATGCCCGTGGGTCGTGTTCATCCGCCCCCCTCGCCAACAACAAGCCCGCTCGTCCCCCCACGCTAGAGGCCCGGTGGGTGGGCCTCCACGCCCGATCCCATCAGGCGCTGCGGTCGCGCTTCTGGCTCCGGCGCCGCTCGGTCCCGACCAGCACCACCTTGCGCAGGCGAACCGCCGCCGGCGTGACCTCCACGCACTCGTCCTCGGCGATCAGCTCCAGGGCCTGTTCGAGGGAGACCGGCCGGGGAGGCGACAGGCGTACCAGCACGTCGGCGGTGGAGGAGCGGATGTTGTTGAGCTTCTTCTCCTTCACCGGATTGACGTCCATGTCGTCGCCCCGGGAGCTCTCGCCCACGATCATCCCCTCGTAGACCTCCACGCCCGGGCCCACGATCAGCTCGCCCCGCTCCTGGAGGTTCATGAGGGCGAAGGTCGTGGTGGCGCCCCGTCGATCGGCCACGATGCTGCCGTTGGACCGGATCCGCAGCGGTCCCTGCCACGGCTCGTAGCCCTCGAAGACGTGGTGGGCGATGGCCGTACCCCTCGTCTCGGTCATGAGCTCGGTGCGGAAGCCGATCAGGCCCCGGGCGGGGATGAGGTACTCCATGCGCACCCACCCGCTGCCGTGGTTGACCATCTGCTGCAGCCGACCCTTGCGGGGCGCCATGAGCCGGGTGACCACGCCCAGGTGCTCTTCGGGGACGTGCACGCCCAGACGCTCGATGGGCTCGTGGACCTTCCCGTCGATCTCCCGGGTGACCACCTGGGGCTTGCCCACGGTGAGCTCGAAGCCCTCCCGGCGCATGGTCTCGACCAGCACGGCGAGCTGCAGCTCACCTCGACCCTGCACCTCCCAGGTGTCGGGCCGCTCGGTGGGCGTGACCCGCAAGGACACGTTGCCGATGAGCTCGGTGTCGAGGCGGTCCTTGACCATGCGCGCCGTCAGCTTGGTGCCGTCCTTGCCGGCGAGCGGCGAGCTGTTGACGCCCAGCGTCATCGACAGGCTGGGCTCGTCGACGGTGATCACCGGCAGGGGGCGGGGGTCCTCGGCGTCGGCCAGCGTCTCGCCGATGGTGACCTCGTCGAGGCCGGCCACGGCGATGATCTCGCCCGGTCCGGCCTCGGTGGCGACGGTCCGCTCCAGGCCCTCGGTGACGAAGAGCTCGCTGATGCGGACCCGCTCGATGCTGCCGTCGGCCCGGCACCACGCCGCCGGCTGTCCCCGCTCGATGCGGCCCTGGCGGACCCGACAGAGGGCCAGGCGGCCGAGGTAGGGCGAGCGGTCGAGGTTGGTCACCAGCGCCTGGAGCGGGTGACCGTCGTCGTAGGTGGGGGCGGGGATGTGGTCGAGCACCAGCTCGAACAGGGGCTTGAGGTCGACCCCGTCGATGTCGGCGCTGAGGGAGGCCCAGCCGTCCTTGCCGTTGCAGTAGATGATGGGGAACTGGATCTGTTCGATCTCGGCGTCGAGGTCGAGGAACAGCTCGTAGACCTCGTCGACCACCTCGGCCACCCGGGCGTCGGGCCGGTCGACCTTGTTGACCGCCAGGATCACCGGCAGGCGGGACTCCAGGGCCTTGCGCAACACGAAGCGGGTCTGGGGCTGGGGTCCCTCGGCGGCGTCGACCAACAGCAGCACGCCGTCGACCATGGCCAGGGCCCGCTCCACCTCACCGCCGAAGTCGGCGTGGCCCGGCGTGTCGACGATGTTGAGCTTGACGTCGCCGTAGCGCACCGAGGTGTTCTTGGCCAGGATGGTGATGCCCTTCTCCCGCTCCAGGTCGGTGGAGTCCATGACCCGGGTGGCCACGTCCTGGTTGACGCGGAAGATGCCCGACTGCCACAACATGGCGTCGACCAGCGTGGTCTTGCCGTGGTCGACGTGGGCGATGATGGCGACGTTGCGCAGGTCGTGACGCGCGGGCATGGGCAGCCTTTCGGGGACAAGGGGGGAACGCGGCCCCACACGCAGCGGAGCAACCGTCCCAGGCTAGCCCGCGGCCGACCATTTCCGCGGAAAGAGCTAATCTAGCTAGGTGAGGGTCGTCAGCATCACCGAGGCCAAGAACGGGCTGAGCGCCCTCATCGATCTCGTGCAGCACGGTGAGACGGTGCTGATCGTGGACCGGGGCCGGCCGGTCGCCCGGCTCGACACCGCCGTCTCCGCCACCCTGGTCGACCCCCAAGGCCGGTTGACCCGACTGCAGCGGGCCGGGGTCGTGCGGGTGGGGTCCCCGCCCAGGGAGCGACCGCCGGGACGCGGGCCGTCGCTGGCGCCTGGAACCAGCGGGGTGGAGGTGCTGATCGAGGAGCGCCGGAGCGGGCGTTGAGATTTTGGGACGCCTCGGCCGTGGTCCCCCTCTTGGTGGGCGAGGCCGCCAGCGACGTGGTGGAGGAGATCCTCCGGCATGACCCGGTCATGCTGGTGTGGTGGGCCACCGAGGCGGAGTGCGCCTCGGCGCTGGCCCGGCTGGAGCGATCGAACGTGCTGGCGCCGGATGACCTCGAGATCGCTCTGACCCGCCTGGCCGAGCTCAGCCCCGGGTGGCACGAGATCCAGGCGGTGCCGAGCGTCCGGCGCACGGCCCTGCGGCTCCTGCGCACCCATCCCCTCCGGGCCGCCGACGCCCTCCAACTCGCCGCCGCCCTGATCGCCTCCGAAGGCAACCCGGCCTCGCTGGAGGTCGTCGCCCTCGACGACCGCCTGATCGAGGCTGCTCGTCGAGAGGGGTTCGTCGTCGTCGACGGCTGAGCAGGCTCGTCCACGCGTCGCAGGACCAGTACGACGCCGATGGTGCGAAGCCCCCGGGGTGGGGGCACGCGCCATCGTCGACCCCCTCCGCGTCCAGCAGTCCCATGCCTCGGCTCGCTCGGCTACACCAGAGCGACCGCTCGGACGGCCCGGGGACCAAGGACGGGAACGAGGAGTCGGGTCAGTGCTCCCAGTGCTCGAGGGAGCGCACGGCCACGGCGCAGTGCTTGTAGGACGGCTGGCGAGAGGAGGGGTCGAAGCTGGGGTGGGTGAGGCGGTTCACCTGGGCGTCGTGCATGGGCACGAAGACCTGGCCGGCAGCCACGGCGGTGGTGATCACCACCCGGGCCTGCATCGAGCCTCGGGCCGAGGTCACCATGGCCCACTGCCCGGTCACCAGCTCGACGGCCTCGGCGTCGGCGGCGTTGAGCTCCACGTAGGGGCCTTGGGGGTGCAGGGTGCGCAGCACCGCCGACTTCCCCGTTCGGGTCTCGGTGTGCCACTGCGCCGAGCTGCCCCGGCCGGTGATCAACACCAGGGGGTAGCGCCGGCTGGTGGCCTCCCGGGGGGGCCGGGGCGCGCCGAAGCAGAACCGAGCCCTTCCGTCGGGGTGGAAGAAGCGGCCGTCGCCGAACAGGCGCCGCTCCTCGCCGGCCGTGGCCGTCGAGCCCGGCGGGAAGGGCCACTGCACGCCCCCGAGGTCCTCGACCATGCCGTAGCCGTCTACGCCGCCGAAGTCGCACGGGCGCCCGGCCGACAGCCTTCCCAGGATCTCGAAGACGGCCTCGGGCGACGACCACGCCTCCACCAGCTCGCCACACCCCCAGGCCTCGGCCACCAGCTTGAAGATGGCGAAGTCGGCCAGCGCCTGGCCCGGCGCCCGGGCCACCCGCTTGATGAGGCCGACCCGGCGCTCGGAGTTGATGAAGGTCCCCTCCTTCTCCCCCCACCCCGCCGCCGGCAGGACCAGGTCGGCCCGCTGGGCCGTCTCGGTGGTGGCGTAGAGGTCTTGGACCACGAAGAAGTCGAGCCGGCCCAGCAGGTCGTGGAGGTCGCTTTGGTTGATCCAGGAGTGGGCCGAGTTGGTGGCCACCACCCACAGGCCCCGGATGTCGCCGGT
>JAUJLZ010000202.1 GCA_030447125.1 Acidimicrobiales bacterium | reverse complement strand
TTCGGCGGCGATGCAGCTAGAGGTACCAAGCCAGGATGGGCTCGCCCACCAGGACGGCGAGGACCGCCCCACCGGCCAGGAACGGGGCGAAGGGGACGTGGTCGGAGCGTTTGCGCACCTTGAGGGCGATGAGCACCACACCGCCGAGGGCACCGAGCAGGAAACCCAGGAAGACCCCGAGCACGACGTGGCCGAGGCCGATCCAACCCAGGAACAGCCCGAGCACCAGAGCCAACTTCACATCGCCCATGCCCATGCCCTTGGGCGAGATCAGGTTGATCACCAGCAGGCCGGCCCCCGCGGCCAAGCTGCCCAGCAGGGCTGTCCCGAGCGACGGCCAGTCGTCGCCCAGGAGGGCGGCCAGCGCCAACAACGGGGTGGAGGCCACCAGGGTGGCCAGGACGATGCGGTTGGGCACGATGTAGTGCTCGAGGTCGATCACGGTCACCGCCACCATGGCGGCGAAGAACACCAGATAGGCGGGCAGGGCCCAATCGGAGCCGAAGCGCAGGGCGGCGGCGGCGAAGAGCACGGCGGTGGCCATCTCGACGATGGGCGTGTGGTCTTTGGACGAGCGGCCGAGGGGGTTGCGGGCCAGCCGGGTGAGGGCGGGACCGAGGGCCGCCTTGGCCGGCACCTGTTCGATGACCACGGTGAGGGTCCTGCCCACCACCACACCGACGACCGCGCAGACGACGGCGAGGAGCATGGCGGGTGGTGACCGAGCCGCTCAGCCGTCGAACCGCTCGACGACCTGGTCGCCGGCGCTGATCCTCTTGGTGTGGATGACGACCCTCATGGCCACGCAGGCTATCGCCCACGATCTTGCGCCCCCGGGGAAGACGCCACCCCTTCGTCGTGGGCGGCGGCCACCATGGCGGCGAGCGGGGGGTCCTCGCCGGTCCACAGCCGCAACGACAGCGCCGCCTGGTGGACGAGCATCCCCAGCCCGTTGGCGGTGGTCGCCCCCGTGGCCGCGGCTGCACCCAGCAGGGCCGTGACCCGCGGCTGGTAGCCGAGGTCGACCACCAGCTGGCCCGGACCCAGCCGGGCCGGATCGAGGCCGAGGGGGAGCTCGCCCGTCACCGGCGTGGCGTTGACCACCAGGTCGGCCCCGTCGGCCCCGTCGATGGTCCCCGCCCGTCCCACGGAGCCGGCCAACCGGGAAGTGGCTTCGGCCTGCTCGGGACGACGAGCAGCGACCTCCACCGACGCCGCACCGGCACCGGCCAGGGCCAGGACCACGGCTCGGGCCGATCCCCCCGCTCCCAGCACCAGGCACCGCCGGCCGGAGGGGTCGAAGCCGTGGTCGGCGGCCAAGGCGGCCAGCAGGCCGGCGCCGTCGGTGTTCTCGCCCACCACCTCGTCGCCCACCGCCACCACGGTGTTGACCGCCGACAGCACCTCGGCCACCGGCGACCGTCGGTCGACGGCCAGGGCCACGTCGTGCTTGTGGGGCATGGTCACGTTGAGCCCGACCAGGCCCAGGGTGCGCATGGCCTCCACGGCCGTCCCACCGGCACCGGGTGCCACGGCGAAGGCCAGGTAGACCCAGTCGAGCCCCAGCGCCCGGAAGGCGGCGTTGTGGATGGCGGGCGACCGGGAGTGGCGCACCGGATGGCCGATCACCCCCGCCAGCCGGGTGTGCGGCCCCGGCGCACCCACCATCAGCGGGGGAGGGCCATCAGGGGTTGACGCCGCGCGCCTTGGCCTCGGCGATGCGTTGGTTGTGCTCGGCATTGGTCTCGGAGAAGGCGTGGGTGCCGTCGTTCTCGTACTTGACGTAGTAGAGCCAGTCGCCCGGGGTGGGGTTGAGGGCCGCCGCCAGTGAGGCTCGGCCGGGGATGGCGATGGGGGTGGGGGGCAGGCCGGGGTTCTTGTAGGTGTTGTAGGGCGAGTCGACCTCGAGGTCGCTGAAGAGCACCTGACCGTTCGGCCGTCGCTGGCCACCGCGGGCGTAGATGACGGTGGCGTCGATCTGCAGGAGCATGTCGTCCTCGATCCGGTTGTGGATCACCCGGCTGATCTTGCCCCGGTCCTCGGGCACCCTGGCCTCGGATTCGATGAGCGAGGCCACCACGAGCGTCTCGTAGGTGCTGAGCCCGTTGGGGGGGGTGACGCTGCCGTAGCCGACCTCGGTGGCCACCGCGTCGAACAGCTCGACCATGCGGCGCAGGAGGGCGGCCTCGTCCTCGGTCTCGTCGAAGCGGTAGGTGTCGGGGAACAGCAGGCCCTCGAGGCTGTCCACATCGTCGGGCTGGTACTGCGAGCGGACCTCGCCACTCTCGGCCAGCTCCAGGAAGCGCTCGCTGGAGAACCGCTCGATGGTGCCCACCCGTTCGGCCACCTCTTCGAGGGTGAGGCCCTCGGGCACGGTGAGCGTGTCGAAGGTGATCTGGGGGCCCTGGTCGAGCACCTCGACCACGTCGCCCATGGCCGAGTTGCGGGCCAGGCTGTACTCACCCGCCTGGAACGAGGCGCCCCCGTTGAGGCGGACGTAGTAGCCGAACACGGTGGCGTCGGAGATGATGTCCTCGCTGGCCAACAGCTCGGCGATGTCCGCCGTCGTCGCCCCTTCGGGGATGGTCAACGCCACCAGCTCACCCGGATCACCCGACGGGTCGATCTTGCCCTTCGCCCACAAGAACACAGCGCCGACGGCCAGGACGAGGACCAGGACCACGACGCCGAGGGCCACCAGCACGCGCCTGGGTCCACGTCGCTCGCGATGCCCCTGGTCGTCTTCGTACTCCTGGTCGAACAGCACATCGTTCATGTCTTCTCCCCTGCCCGGGCTCGCACGTCCAACCATGATTGCAGCAGCACGGCTGCCGCCACCCGGTCGACCACCTTGCGCCGGGCCGGCGCCTTCAACCCGGTCCGGATGAGCGCCCGGTCGGCGCTCACCGTGCTGAAGCGCTCGTCGTGGGCCTCGACGGGCACGGGCAGGGCCCGGGCCAGCTCGTCCAGCTCCCGGCGTACGAGCCTGGCCGCGGGGCCGTCGCCGCCGTCGAGAGAGAGGGGCAGGCCCACGATCACGCGCTCGGCACCGACCTCTTCGACGATGGCAGCGATGGCCCGGTGGTCGGTGTCGTGGTCCCGTCCCCGTTCGAGCACCACGCGAGGCGAGGCCAGCACGCCAGCAGGGTCACTCACCGCTACCCCGATGCGCCGGCTCCCGAAGTCGAGCCCGACGACCTTCACGCGCCCTGGGCCGCGGCCCGGGCCTGGTCCAACGCCTCGTCCAGACGGGCCGGGTGGCGGCCTCCAGCCAGGGCCAGATCCGCGGCCTTGCCGCCCCCGCCCCCAACCGTGCGGGCCGCGTCGGCGATGAGGGCCGACGCCATGAGGCCGCTGTCCGGCGTCACCGCCGCCACCAGGGCCACCCCCCCGCCGGGAGGGGCCCCACCCAACACCACGGCTCGCACGCCAGGCTGGCGGCGGACGGCCACGGCGAGGTCCTTGAGCTCATCGCGGCCGAGCCCGTCCCGCCGGGCCACGACCAACCCGTCGGCCGCCTCGGACGCCAGCTCGCTCGCTCCCGCTCCCGCCGCCATTCGCTGGGCGGCCTTGAGCTGGTCCCGGGCCTCCTTCAGGTCGTTGCGCAGCCGCTCCAGCCCGACCACCACCTCGTCGGGAGGCACGACCAGCAGGGCGGCGGCCCGGGCCAACTCGTCGCGATCACGCCGGACCCGCTCGAGCGTGCCCGTTCCCGTGGTGGCGACGATGCGGCGCTGGTTGGCGCCGATGGAGCTCTCGGACGTGATGCGGATGGGGCCGATGTCACCCAGGGCGGAGACGTGGGTCCCGCCACACAGCTCCACGGAGTGGCGGCCGGCCTCGAGCACCCGCACGATCTCGCCGTACTTGTCGCCGAAGAAGGCGATGGCGCCGGCCTCGACCGCCTGGGCCTTGGTCGTCTCGTAGTGGCGCACCCGGTCGTTGGCCAGCACCTCGGCGTTGGCCAGGTCCTCGACCGCGGCCAGCTCCTCGGGCGAGGTGGGCGCGTGGTGGCTGAAGTCGAAGCGCAGGTACTCGGGCCCCACCAGCGACCCCTGCTGCTTGACGTGGTCGCCCAGCACCTGGCGCAGGGCCCAGTGCAGGATGTGGGTCCCGGTGTGGTTGCGGCGGATGGCCTGG
>JAUJLZ010000201.1 GCA_030447125.1 Acidimicrobiales bacterium | reverse complement strand
TGAGGCCCTCAGCGGGAAGGAACTCCATCTCACCCTCATTGCGGCGCCGGGTGAAACTGGCGTGGCGCTCCAGGTACGACAGCGCGGCGTCCACCGCCGCGTCGTGGCCAGCCACCACCTCGGCGTCGATTCCCCCAGAGCCGATGGCATAGAGCACCGACACGGACTTCGGCGCCGAGAACGTCAGGTCGAACCCGGGCACCCTCGGACGCCTCGTGGTCCCCGCACGGGTCCGCTGCTCCCCCGTCGCCGGGTCCACGCCGGCCAGCACCAGGCGCAGGTGCTCGGGGGTGACCTCGCCGGAGACGCCGAAGGCCGACGCGCCTCGGCCCGCCCACCGGCCATGCGCTTCTCCCGATCCCAGGTAGTAGTCCTCCGCCCCGCCAGCGACCTTGTCGAGGTAGTAGCCCTCCTGACCGATCCCGAGGCGACCGATGCTCAGCACGAGCCCGCCAACGGGCTGACGCCATTGCCCTTCCAGCCACACCTCGACAACCCCAAGGAGTGGATGGTCGGCGTCGCCCCTCACATCGGGGCTCACGACGCCTCTCATAGGCTGGAAGATCGTGCGAACTGACCTTGCGGCATCGGGCCCAGCGCCAGTCGAACGGATGCACTGATCCACCTCGCCCAGCGAAGGTCCTCCGACTTGTTGGAACCGCAGCCGACACCGCCGCCCGTTGGGTCAAGCTGTGGGTGGCGACTCACCAACCACGCCGCCGGACGGGTCGAGAGGCGACTCCGCATGACCAGCCCTATTCCCCTTGAGAACGACTCGCCGCCTCACTCGGCCTCGCGACGGTCGTCTGCAACCTCATCGAGCTCCAGAGCCATACGGCGCATCAGCGGCGAGAAGCCGAGCGAGGTGAAAAACTCCTGCGCCTTTTGGTTGAACTCCCAGACGCTGAGTTGAACGCGTGATGCCCCCACCTGCCCGGCGAGGTTGAACACTTCGGCTACCAACGCTCGTCCAACCCCCCGATGTTGGCAGGCTGGCAGCACGGCGATCTGATCCACCTCAAGGATCTCAGTACCACTCGTCAGCGAAGTCTCGACCCTGCATCGGCGAACGGCCAGGACGTACCCGATTGCGCCTTCCTCGTCGTTCTCTGCGATGAACCCGAAGGCTTCATCGCGCGCCAACAAGTCCTGAAGCGTTCGCTCAAACGCCTCCGGCTCGGCGGGCTTGAACTGAGTGGGATGAGCGGTCCAATGCAACGTCTGCACGGCCACATTGAGCGCTGCGATCGCCGATGCGTCCGTCGTGGTGACTGCCCTGATGTGCACGGTCCTCATCGTCTCACCGGGAGTCCCGGCGTGATCGATCATTTCGGGCCACCGTCGAGTACCGCAACCCGGGCGGGGATGTGAGCGCCTACGGACACCAGCCGGTCACCGCAGCCCACGACTCGACTCCTTCCGCTCGCTGATCTCAACGATGATTCCGCTCTTGGCGTCGTCGTCCTCGCTCATGTCCTGCCACTCACGCCGGACCAGGGCCAATCACCCCATGCCCGTGGAACCTCTCTCTCGGCCGGTCCCGCACGGGCTTTGAGACGGCGAACCTGGTCACAGTCAAGCGCCATGAGGGATGCACACACTGGCACAGCTGTGCATGTGAGCCCTGCGTCATCCGACTACCAGATGTGGTACGAGACAACGGGAGCAACGTCACCTGCGCCTGACCCGCTTCGACGGACATCCACCATCAGGGGCGCAGCACCGGAGCCACCTCGTGCAGCGGGGTCACCGTCGCCAGACTACGGCGGGCCCGGTGGAGAAGAACCGTGGCCATCCGATCCCTTCTCGACCTGGCGGTGCTCAAGAAGGCGGCCGGACGTCGTGGGCGCAGTCGGGGACGTGCACCGGACCTCGCTCACTTGCGGTCTGTTCGCAGCATGCGCCAAGCACCGATCCCGGCGATCACCCCAACGACCAGCGTCTCCGTTCGTGTCCACAAACGAGGGTTTCTAAGACGCCGGCGGCGCCGGCGCCGGCGCCGAGAGACAAGCGCTACTCCGAACGCAACCCCGACGAGGTCACCGGCTGCCGGGTCGCTCTGCCGGGGTCGATGGGAGGCCTGCACACCGCCGAGGGCAAGCCCGTGTGGTACGGCGACGCCAAGCTGGCCGCCGACCTGTCACTGCCCAAGCTGCGGGCCCACTGGCGGGCCAACGACGGAGAAGCTCCAGGGCGGGCCGGCGCCGAGGAGCGGCTGTCGCCCCGGCTGCGGCTGCGCCACGAGGTCGAGCGGGCGCGGGCGCGTCGAGGTCACCGTCCGAGCTGGTCGAACGGCTGCGGGCGGCCGGCGTGCTAGTGCGCGAGCGCTACTCCGAGCTTCGCCCCGACGAGGTCACCGGCTACGGCGGTGGCGTGCCCGGCGAGCGCGGCGAAGCCGGTCAGCCGATCTGGCGAGGCGGCGCCAGCCTCAGCCCCGAGCTGTCCCTGCCCAAGCTCCAGGCGCGGTGGGCCACCCAGGGCACAGATCCACGTTGCACCCACCCGGCTCAGCGCCGACGAGCGGGTGCAGGTGTGAGGCGAGGCTCGCCAGGTCGTCGACCCCGCCACCGAGGTGCTCCGGCGATCGGCCGGTGATGACCCGGCAGCGGCCGACGTCGCCCACTCGGCGGCCGACGTGCTCAACGTCACAGCCGGGGCCGGCGAGCCCGCCGGCAAGTGTCCGCCCCACGACGCCGCCCGGGCCTATGACCGTGCCAGCCGTGAGGCCTACGGGAGAGCTGGGCAAAGCAGCGCGGTCAGCACCGACCTGCGGCTGGCGACGACGACGCTTGGTGCGGTCGAACGTGGCGTAGATGGCCTTGACGACCGCCCTCTCGATGTCGGCCGCGTCCACGTCGGTGCGCATGGCTCCAGTGTCGCCGAAGCGTCGACGCCCGGGCGGCGCTCGCCGCTAACGGGTGACAGACCTGGACGCAGTAGTGAACGGCTGAGTTTGTGGTTTGCTGGCGCCGTGAGCACCGGGTACGTACACGGCTACGACACGCGAGAGAACGAGCGCCTTCACGATCAAGCTGGAGCGCTGGTCGAGCTGCTTCACTCTGACACCTCGTACCCGGCGGGCAGCAAGGTGCTCGAAGCCGGATGCGGCGTTGGCGCCCAAACGGTCATCCTGGCCGCACGGAGCCCGCACGCCCGGTTCACGTCGGTAGACGTCTCGGAAGTCTCCCTCAGCGAGGCGAAGCGAAGGGCCGAACGGGCGGGAATCTCGAACGTGGGGTTCCGACAGGCGGACATCTTCGCCCTGCCCTTCGCCCCGGAGTCGTTCGACCACGTCTTCGTCTGCTTCGTTCTCGAGCACCTCTCCCGCCCGGTCGAGGCCCTGGTGACTCTCCGAGGGATGGTCCGGGCTGGCGGCAGCATCACCGTGATCGAAGGCGACCACGGATCGGCCTATTTCCATCCTGACAGCCCCGCCGCACATGCCGCCATCGAATGTCTGGTCCAGCTGCAGCGCGAGGCGGGCGGCAACGCGCTCATCGGCCGACAGCTGTACCCGATGCTTGTCCAGGCGGATCTCGAGGCGGTCCGGGTCTCCCCCCGAATGGTGTACGCGGACGCCAGCCGGCCCGTGCTCGTCGAAGACTTCACCCTGAAGACCTTCACCGCCATGGTCGAGGCCATCCGGGAGTCCGCCCTCGCGGCGGGACTCATCGACCACGAGACGTTCGACGAGGGCGTCCGCGCTCTTCGCCGTACCACCGAGGCGGACGGCGTCTTCTGCTACACCTTCTTCAAGGGTGTGGGCGAGAAGGGCTCGGAGTAGGGCAGACAGCCCAGGTGAGTTTCTCCGCCCGGACCGTGAGTACCGGCACGCCCACGCGTCTACGGCAGTATGCGGCAGTCTGCTGGAGTCGCATATTCCGACGGCGCATGTTCGGGGGAGCGTGCCGCAGAGTTTGCCTTGTGTGGCGGCGCGTGACGGGGCACGGCCCATGGGCGGGCGTTCTGTGCGCGCCGTCCGGTAGAACGCTCGCGCACCGACCCGGCAACGAGGATGAACATGCACCGCACGCCGGTGTCGGGCTGCACACGGCAGCGCCGGTCCACTACGGGACCGCCGGTGAGATCCGAGCGCAGCGGGCCCTCACCCTCGGCGCCGCCTACGCCGCCAACCCCGCCAGGTTCCGGCACCGCCGGCC
>JAUJLZ010000200.1:3340-4166 GCA_030447125.1 Acidimicrobiales bacterium | reverse complement strand
CGCCGTCGCCCTCTACCTCGGTGTCCTTCATCGGGTCCGACCTCGAGAACGATGACTTCCAGGCCGCTTGCGCTGCGGATCGGAGTCGCTCTGGCGCTCGTGCTGCTCCCTGGCCTCGCGCTCCTCTTTGCCGGCGGCGCTCCGGCTGCTGCTCACTCCTTCCTCGTGAGTACGACCCCGGGGCAGGGCGAACGCCTGAAGGGGTCGCCCGAATCGGTCGTGCTCGACTTCAGCGAGCCCGTGGAGGCGGCCACCTTGGAGTTGGCGGTACGAGACGCTCGTGGCCGCCCGGTCGAAGCCGCACCACCCGAGCTGGTCGCCCGTGGCTTGTCCATCCGTTCGTCGCTTTCCCCCCTCGACGACGGCATCTACGTCGTGTCCTGGCAGGCGTTCTCCGACGTCGACGGCCATGGCAGCTTGGGGAACATTCCTTCGCCGTCGGTGAGGTCGGCGGCGGCGCCCTGCCAGCGACGACCACGTCGTCGTCGGGTGGGTGGTGGGGCATGGCGGCCAGCTGGCTCTTCTTCGCCGGCTTCGCCGGCGCCGCCGGCTCCCTGGTCGTCCACTTGCTGTCGGGGGACTGGGCCGGCTGGGAACGCAGCGTGGTCAGAGCCGGGATGGTGATGGCGCTCGCAGGTGCAGTGCTGTCCTGGGCGCAACTGGCGTTGGACGCGACTTCGAGCGGGATTGTCCTCGCCGCCGTCACCGCCGCCCTGGTGTCGGTGGCAACCTCCGCCCACGGCGTCGTTCGCCGACCCGGGATCCCGCTCGCCTTGTTGATCGCAGCGGCGGCGTCGTGGTCCGCTCGCAGCCACGCTGCCTCCAT
>JAUJLZ010000200.1:0-3256 GCA_030447125.1 Acidimicrobiales bacterium | reverse complement strand
ACCTGGGACGAGGTGTGGTCCACCGACTACGGACGGCTCCTGGTGGCCAAGACGCTGCTGTTCTGCGCCGCCCTCTTCCTCGCCGCCGTAGCCCGGTGGAGCGGCATCGGGGCTGGCCGGCTTCGTCAGCTCCGAGGCAGCACGACCGCCGAGGGCGCGGTAGTGGTGGCGTTGCTGGCCCTGGCCGGGGTACTGGCCAACCTCTCGCCCCCCGTTCCGGCCTCGGCGGCCGAGGCCCTGCTCGGCCCACCACCACTGGTCGGCCTTGTGGCTCGTGACGCCGGGCTCGCCGGCCAACTGAATGTCGAGGTGGCGGGCGACGGGCGCCGCATCGACCTGAGGGTGTTCTCGCCCTCGGGCCCGGTGTCCGGCACCGAGGTATCGGTGACGGTGATCGAGCCCGATGACACCGAGGTCGACCTCCTGCCCCGACCGTGCGGTCCGGGCTGCTTCACCCAGGAACTGGCTCTGAGGGCCGGCACCACGGGAGTGCGGCTCACGGCCTCGGCGCCGGGCTGGACCAGCGGTACCTACGAGGCCTCCCTGGTCTGGCCGCCCGGGTCTGTCGCTGGCGATCGGTTGGACGAGGTCCTCGCCACCATGCGGGCCGTCCCGAAGCTCGCGGTCCTAGAGACGGTGGACAGTGGGCCGGGGTCGGTCGTCGACGAGCAGCGCATCGAGCTCAGCGGTGCCGAGTTCATCGCCGTCGAACCCTACGCCGGTGGCAACGTCAGCGAGGTCCGTACCTTGCCCGGCAAGCCCGAGCGCCTGGCGCTGTACATCCCCGGTTCACAGATCTTCGCCGTGCTCGTCCTCGATGATGCCGGGCGAATGACAAGCTCTCGCCTGATCACCCCGGGGCATGACATCCGGCGCCGCTTCAGCTATCCAGTGGCCGCCTACTCACCGATGTACACGGAGACCGCCGCGAACAGCGCGAACCCCGCGGTCAGGAAGATCGGTCCCAGCCTAGAGGTATCGCCCTCGTGCGCTTCGGTGACCATCTCCTCGACCACCACTGCGGACAGCGCCCCACCTGTCAGCGCGAGCACGGACAACGTGACGACCTCGGTGGCTTGGCGAAGCACCAGGAACCCCAGCGCGGCGCCGAGCGGGATCGGTATGGCGAACCCGGCTGACATCAAGAGACGCCGCTTCCGGGGGATACCGGCCCTGCGGAGTGTCGCCACGGCCGCGAACCCTTCGGGCACGTCGGCGGGCATCTGGCCAAGCGCAAGCAGTAACCCGAGCGCCGGGTTCAACACCGTCCCGGTACCGATCATCACGCCGTCGGTGAACAGGTCCATCGACACGCCGCCGAAGATGGCGAGGGCGCTTGACTGGGCCTCTCCTCCCCCGAGGCGTCCTTGGACGTAACCGACGATCCCGTCCAGACCGATGAACGCACCGCCCCCAGCGACGAACGCCAGCAGAGGCACCCACGGCGGATCCGCCTGCAACGCCTCGGGCATCAGCTCGAGTCCGACGACGGCAAGGACGATGCCCGCCGCCAGGTGCAGCGCAAGGCTGAGTGCCCGAGCCGACACACGGAAGACCTCTGCCAAACCGCCGCCGAGGAAGTTGGCCAAGGCCGGGAGCGCCGCCAAGCCCATGACCACCAGGAAGTCCCACATGCCGCGCGGGGCTTACCCCGCCTCCCGACGGTCCCTACGGAACCAGCGGCGGATCCAGTTCACCGTTGGTCCCAGCCGCCCTCGTCATGGCGCTCACGGGCTTCCTGCAGTGTCTCCCGGCCCTCGTAGAGGATCACTGGGAGCATCGCCAGCGCGGCGATCGGGTCGGCCCACGCCCAGCCGAAGGCGGCGTGGAGCCCCACGCCGAGCAGCAACGCCAGGGACAGGTAGGAGCAGACCCAGGTCTCGATGGCGTCGGCCTGGAGGGCTCGGCTGCCCATCTTCTTGCCGGTGCGCTGCTTCCACCAGGCGAGCATCGGCATGATCCCGAGCGACAGCGCCGACAGCACGAGCCCGACGGTGGAGCTGTCTGGCTCTTCATCTGTGACGAGGCTGCTGAGGGACTCGTAGGTGATGTAGGCGGCGAGCGCGAAGAAGGTGGCGGCGACGATGTAGAGGGCCTTGCGCTCGGCGTCGGACTCCTCGACGGCATCGGCGTCGGGACCGGCCTTGCGGAGCCGCCAGAGCAGTCCGACCGCGGAGGTGACCTCGATGGCGCTGTCGACGCCGAAGCTGACCAGAGCGACGCTGCCCGAGGCGAGGCCGGCACCGACGGCGACGAAGGCCTCGACGATGTTCCAGGCGATCGTGAACGTCTCGAGCCGCAACGCCCGCCGGTGCAGGCGCGCGCGTTCCGGAGTTCCGGCGCCGGCGATCACGCCGCCCCGACGGTGTCGCCGGCCACGGCCAGGACCCGGTCAGCGGCCGCGAGCAGCTCCTCCACGCCGTCGAGCAGGCGATAAGGGACCTCCCGGCCCTTCCGCTCCCGGGCGACGAGGCCGCAGGTCCATAGGCAGCACAGGTGCGCCGAGGCGTTCGCCTGCGTCAACCCTGTGGCCTGGATGACGTCCGATACCCGGCTCGGCGCGGACCGCTGGTGCTCGAGGATCGCCATCCGGCTCCGGTCGGCCCACCCCCGGAACAGCGAGAGTCGTTGCTCCGTGGAGACCACCATGGCAGACAACTGTGCAGTGATACTACTAGATGGTCATACGAACGGCGGGTGAGTGGATGTTGCAGCTGCCGGTGGTTCATGACGACGGCCGCGACGGCCCTCGCGGTTGACGTCGCATGAGTGTAGGTGTTGAGGGTGATCCCGATGTCGGCGTGGCCCCGCTCCTGCATGACCTTGTCGTCCCCCACGACCACGCGGCCGACCGACTGGGCGGTGTGGCGCATCCCCTTGGGGGCGAGGCACACCGGCCTTGTCCATCAGGCTGCCATGAGGTGACGGAAGTTGTTCGGATCGATCCACCGCCGGGCGGCGTGGTGAAGACCAGACCAGAGGCAAGCCACGCCCTGCCCACGAACTCGGCCTCGCCCCTTGTCGGTCACGGTGCCGAGCCAGCACGGCAGCGTTCCCCTCCGAAGGTGACGAGTCGCTCGCTGTGCTCGGTCTTGAGCTGCTTGGGGACGGGGCCGGGCTCGCACCTGGACGCCCGGGTCGCGGCCCGACAGGCCCCCGGGCGGGCCCTACGCCGAGGACTGCACCGGATCTGACCTGCTCGTCTCCGTCGGGCTGGGGAGATTTGAACTCCCGACCTCTTGACCCCCAGTCAAGC
>JAUJLZ010000199.1 GCA_030447125.1 Acidimicrobiales bacterium | reverse complement strand
GCACGCCCATGGCCTCGGCCGCCAGCACCAGGGCCTGGTCGTAGTCCCACGCCGCGGCATGCCATTCCCCCGGCGTGGAGGGAAGGTCGTCGCCGTAACCACCCAGTCGCCCCCGCAGCACCTTGAGCTCGGTGGCCATCTTGGATTGTCCCCGACTCCCACCGGGGGGACCGCTGCGCGGGGGAGCCGTACGCTTGGCCACGAGGGGACGTTGGCGCCTCGGGTTCATGACCTCATCCTTTCACGCCCGATGACGCCTCAACCACGGCGGGCGGCGTGACCAGCGGCTGGGCGGGGGAAACGTTCAGACCGTCTGGTTGGCCAACGCCAGGTGGTACTCCGACCACCGCTGCAGGTTGGCCAGCTGGCGCTGGTCGAGGACCTCGCAGGTCCAGCCCCAGTGGATCGACACCCAGTCGCCCTCGGCCACCTCGTCGGCGAAGCCCCGGTCGGAGATGGAGCGCAGCACCCGAGCGTCGAGCGCCTCGCCGAGGGCCAGCTTGCCCTCGGCCAGCACGAGCGGCTGGCGGCGTACCACCAGCTCGGCGCCCTCGACGGTACGCACCTGGCCCCAGCTGATCCGGCAGCTCTCCATCGTGGCCAGGGCGATGCCCTCGTGCTCGAGGTGGCGGTAGACGTCGAGCACGTGGAACAGGTGGTGGGGCCGGGCGCCCTGGGGGGGCTTGCGCAGCACCTGGTCCCGTACTCGGCCCGTGAGCTGGCGCCCGAAGCGCTCCTCCAGAGAGCGGTAGAGGTCGCCCGCCTCGACCCGGTCGAGGAGCTCGTTGCCCAGCCAGTAGGCCTCCACCACCCGGGCGTCGAAGGGGTCGGTCAGGTGGTTGGCGGCGGCAATGGTCTGCAGGTAGGGAAAGGCTCCGGTGAACTTGGCCAGGAGCGGGGCCAGGCGCTGATCGGACTGCCCGGCGGCGGCGTGCTCGAAGAGCAGTTCCTGCTCGTTGCCCCCGCAGTAGCCCAGGTGGTTGGG
Organism: Acidimicrobiales bacterium; assembly: GCA_030447125.1. The sequence continues at coordinate 3,223 of JAUJLZ010000199.1, read as the reverse complement.
CATGAACGCGTAGCGGATGAAGCCCAACAGTCCTGATGGACGGGCAGCGACGAGGGGCACGCCACCAGCCTACGACGATGCGCTGAGGTGGCGCAGGGCCTCTTGGGCCGCCCAGTAGCCGCACATCCCGTGCACGCCACCGCCGGGAGGCGTCGACGACGAGCACAAGAAGATGCCGGGCGCGGGAGTTCGGTGGGGATGGGCCGACGCCACCGGGCGGACCAGGAGCTGCAGACCGTCGCTGGCCCCCCCGCCGATGTCGCCCCCCACGCAGTTGGGGTTGTAGGCGGCCAGCTCGGCCGGCGTGGTGACCTTCCGGGCCAGGACGAGGTCGGCGAAGCCGGGGGCGAAGCGCTCGAGCTGGGCTTCGACGGCCCCGGTCATGTCCAGCGTCGAGTGGGCGGGCACGTGGCAGTAGGCCCACAGCGTGTGCTGGCCCGAGGGGGCCCGGGCGGGGTCGATGAGGGACTGCTGGGCGACCAGCACGAAGGGCTGTGCCGGGTGGCGGCCCCGGGCGACGTCGGCCTCGGCTGCGGCCAGCTGGTCGAGCGTCCCCCCCACGTGCACCGTCCCCGCGCGCCGGCACGGCTCCGCCGTCCAGGGGACCGGGCCGTCGAGGGCGTAGTCGATCTTGAAGGCTCCCGGTCCGTGGCGGAAGCGCTGCAGGCGCCTGCGGTAGGCGTCGGGGAGACGGACACCGGCGATGGCGGCGAGAGCGGCGGGACTGGTGTCGAAGAGGACCGCCCGGGCGGGGGGGAGCTCATCGATGTGGGCGATCAGGCGCCCGGTCTCGATCCGTCCGCCGAGGGCGACGAGGAGAGCTCCGAGGGCGTCGACGATCGCCTGGGAGCCGCCCCGGGCGACGGGCCACCCCGCCGCGTGACCGGCGCCGCCCAGCACGAGCCCGGTGGCCGAGGTCAGCGGGCGGTTCAAGGCGTTGACGGAGTGGGCGGCGATGCCGGCGAACAGGGCTCGCCCGGCCTCGGTGGCGAGGGCGCGACGGGCGAGCGTGGTCGCCGGCCACAGCGCCCGCAGGCCGAAGCGGGCCATCACCACGGGGTGACGGGGTGGACGCAGCACCGGGGCCAGCACCGAGTCCAACGTGGCGTCCCACCGGTCCACGAGCGGAGCGAAGAGGCGACGCCACCCGGGATCGTCGAGCGCCTGTGCGGTTTCTTCGACTCCCCGCAACAGGACCCCGGCGTCTCCGTCGTCGAGCGGGTGGGCCAGCAGCACGTCGGGGTGCAGCCAGGTCAGGCCGTGATCGGCCAGGGGCAGGGAGCGCAGGAACGGCGAGGCGATGCCCATGGGGTGGACGGCCGAGCACACGTCGTGCACGAAGCCCGGGAGGGTCAGCTCCGCCGAGCGGCACCCTCCACCGAGTCGTGCCCCCTGCTCGACGACCAGCACCGATGCCCCGGCCCGGGCCAGCTCCACGGCCGCGGCCAGGCCGTTGGGACCGGCGCCCACAACGACGGCGTCGTGCTCGGGGGGCGCCACGGCCATACGGGGTAAGGGTGCCACAGCCCCGGTACGCTGGCGGTATGTCGGCGGAGACCCAGACCGAGCGTGCACCCATCACGCTCACCGACGCGGCCCGAAAGGTCATCCTGGAAACCCGGGCGACCGAGCCCGGGGGTGACGACTTGGCCCTTCGGGTCGAGGTGGTGGGCGAGGCCGCCAGCGATTACCTCTACGAGCTCACCTTCGCCCCCGTGGGCGACGCCTCGGCCGGAGACGCCCTCGGCTACAGCGAGACGCTGCCCGTGGTGGTCCCGGAGACGTCGGTGGCCAGGCTCCGCGGGGCCACCCTCGACCACGTGGAGCCCACCGGTCTGGTGTTGCGCAACCCCAACCGCCCCCGGCCCACGCTAGGTGCGGGGCCCGACGGGGGGACCGTGCACCTCGAGGGCAGTGTCGACGAGCGTCTGCAACAGCTGCTCGACGGGGAGATCAACCCCATGTTGGCCATGCACGGCGGTTTTGCCGCAGTCGATCGGGTGGAGGGCGACACGGCGTTCATGATCATGGGCGGAGGCTGCCAGGGCTGTGGCCTGGCCCAGCTCACGCTCACCGAGGGGATCAAGGCGACGGTGGAGGATCGCATTCCCGAGATCGCCAACGTGGTCGACGTCACCGACCACGCCGCCGGCGACAACCCCTTCTACCAGCCCGACAAGAAGTAGCGCACCACGCCGTGTTGCCTGGTACTCGACCTGGCGGTAGCATAGCCCAGGCATCGTCCGCCAACCTGAACGTCGCAATCGTTGTTCGAGCGGATCGTCCGGGGGCCAGCACCGAAGAGCGGTGGCGAAAGCGCCAAGCAGAGGAGCATGGATCCTCTGAGCGCAAGCGCCGATTTGTTTCTTCCGGGTTGAACCTCGGGCCCAACGCATCGGACTCCAACGGTGTCGAGGCGGACGCGTAGCGCCACGGCCTACCCCTTCGAATCATCCCGGCCCCCTGCAAGGGCGTAGCGGGCCGATCATCGGGGAAAGTGTGGGCGCTGCACCTGCACCATCTCCGGGTTTGGTCGTGCATGACGGCCTTGCCCCTGAACAAGAGAACAGAGGTACGCCATGAGCGAGTCGGTCCTCGAACGATCGGTGCTCGAGCGCAAGGAGCGTGATGAGCTCCAGGCCATCGCCAAGGCCATGGGTGCCCGGCCTCCGGCCCGCGCCCGCAAGGCCGACCTGGTCGATCTCATCTTGACCACGGCGGGGATCGTCCCCGGTGTCCTCGGGTCGGGCGGCGGTGAAGCCGGCGAGGGCCACGAGCCCGTGACCAACGGAGCCGTGGCCAACGGGGCGGGTGATTCTGTCGCCGCTCCGGCCAAACCCCGCCGGCGCTCGCGGGCGTCCGCGGCGGCCTCAGCCGACGCCAGCGCTGCTGAGGCCGGTGCTTCGGTTCGAGGCGTCGAGGTGAATGGGTCCGAGGTCAACGAGGCCGAGGTGAAGGGGTCCGAGGTCAACGGATCCGAGGTGAAGGGGTCCGAGGTGAAGGGGTCCGAGGTCAACGGGTCCGAGCCGACCAGCGGGGGAGACGACGGCGCGCGAGCCACGAGTGCTCCCGCTGAGCGCGAGGCGCAAGGGCGGGCGACGGGGGAGCAACTGGCCCTGTCGGACCGTCCCGAGACGGGCGGGGACGGCGAAGGAGAAGCAGCCGCTGAGCAGTCCGGAGACGAGCGCAGTTCGGCACCGGGAAGAGGCGGCGACCGGGAGCG
>JAUJLZ010000198.1 GCA_030447125.1 Acidimicrobiales bacterium | reverse complement strand
CCCTGACCGACGACCACCAGCTTGTCCGTCACGCCGGAAGTGTAATCCGACCCTCAACAGAGGCGATCGACTCGCGGCGTGACGGAGCGGGTTGCGCCGACGTGGTCTCGCTCGAGCTCGACGTCGCTGCCTCCTGATCCTCCTCGCCAGCCCGGGCCCGAGCTCGACCCGGTCTGGCGGCCTGGATCAGTAGTAGTGGTGCACGGGGGCGGCGCCGTCCCCGTGGTGTGAGACCTGGAGCACGGCGACGGTGCCTGTCGCGTCGTCGATCCGGTAGATGACCGGTAGGTGCCCCGGCGGGTGCTCCATCGGTCGTCCAAGGGGGGGCGCAGCCGCCTCCCCACCCGAGAGGGGTCTCCCAGCAGGGGACCGGTGATGAGCTCCAGTGCGGCGAACGCTGTCGCCTCGGGTAGCTGTTCGGTCAGCTGGCGGCGAACGGTCGGGCTCGTGAACAGCAGGTGGCCGCCCTCGCCGGTCAAGGGTCGAGTCACGAGGTACCTCGCCGCCGAGCTGGCTGTGACGTCGACCAGATCCTTCCCGGAGACCACTTGGCCCTTGGCGATCTCTGACTCGGACGCCACCAGACTCGCCAGCCTGCCGGCGTCCGACAGGATCTCGATGGTCGCTTCCAGCGAGTCGAGGTCGTCCAACGCCACCACCACGGCCGACAGAGGGCCATGGACCGCCACGGCGAACTGGGGCTGGAAGTCGCCGTCGCAGACGTGTGCCACAACCTCGGTTTCGTCGCTGGTTTGCGGGGCGATGTTCCCGCCGCCTTGCTCAACTCCGACCTTGCCATAGCCGAGTACCGGCGCCTCGGCGCTGTCCGCCCTCACACCAGAATGGACCAGTGCCAAGTCCTGCTCTCCGTACGTCTGGTGGGCGAGGCCCGAAGGCTTGCGCAGGCGGCCGTCCACCAACTGGAGGTGGCGGGCATGGAGGTGGACCTGGCCGAAGGTCGCCTCATCCTCGCCCGAGCGGCCCTGCTCGGAGGCGACCACGCCCAGGCCCACAGCGATGCCCACCTCGCTCGACAGGCGTTCGTCGACCAGCGGAGAGATGCGTGGGCGGCGCTGGCCCGTCACGTCGCTCTGCGGGCGGACTGGCAGGGCGGCGATCTGGGGTCGGACGGCTCGCACTAGGCTCGCGTCACCAGCAGCAAGAGCGATCCGGGCGGCGATGCCTGGCACGCCGAAGCGCTGATCCGGCTGGGCGGGTGGACGAGGCCGAGGCGGACCTGAGGCGAGCGTCGGCGGCGGCGGCGACCTGACGCGCCCCGCCGGTCGCCCCGGGCCACTCGACCAGCACCGGGTCACCCTCGGCGCCACCGAGCTACGGGCCCACGCCACCGTCGAGGCCGCCGAGCTGGCCGCCCTCGGCCTCGGCCTGGCTCTTCAGAGCGGCCGCCCTGGCCGTGTCCTGGCGTGGGCGGAGCGGTGGCGGGCCGGATCCCATCAGATGCCTGCCGCCCGACCCCCGACCGACCCGGCCATGGCGGCCGACCTGGCTGCGCTGCGCGTGGTGGTCAGCCAGGCCGAGGAGGCGGTCCTGGCCGGCCAGGACGCCGCCTTCCTCCTCCGCCGCCAGGCCGCGCTGGAGGGGTCCATCTGCCGTCGTGCCCGTCACGCCCCGGGCCTTCCCCACTCTGGTTCGGGCCAGTCGCTGCATACCGGGCACCTGGTGGAGGCACTGGGCGATCGAGCGCTGGTAGCGCTGGTCGAGGCCGAGGGAACGTTGCACGCCGTCACCGTGGCCCAGGGTCGTCTGCGCCTCCGGCGGCTCGGCTCCTGCACCGATGTCGCCACCGAGGTGCGCCCGCTCCGCTTCTCCCTGGGCCGCCTGGCTCACGTGCGGGGTTCGGCCGCGTCGAGGGAGGCGGCAACCACGTCCCTCGCTCATGGAGCCCGGCGTCTCGACGAGCTCGTCGTGATCCCTCTGGCCGCCGAGCTGGGTGACCGGCCGCTGGTGGTGGTTCCCACCGGGGCGCTGCACGGCCTTCCGTGGGCGGCGCTGCCGTCGTGCCGCGGCCGTCCCCTGTCGGTCGCTCCGTCGGCCGCCCAGTGGTTGCTCGCCCAAGGCCGGGTCCCATCCCGGCCGCCCTCGCGGGCGGTCCTGGTGGCCGGGCCGGGCATCGTCCACGGAGCGACGGAGGTGGCCGAGCTGGCCCCGTTCCACCCCGGCGCGACGTCGCTGGTGGGGGAGCGGGCCACGGCGGCGGCGGTCAGCGCCGCCCTGGGCCACGCCGATGTGGCCCACGTGGCCGCCCACGGCAGCTTTCGAGCCGACAACCCGCTGTTCTCCTCCCTCCACCTGAGCGACGGCCCTCTCACGGTCCACGACCTGGAGGCGCTGCCGAGCGTGCCCCGACACGTCGTGCTCTCGGCGTGTGACGCCGGGGTCTGCGCCGTGACCCCCGGCGACGAGCTCATGGGTCTGGCTGCCGCCCTGCTGGCCCTCGGGGCCCAGACGGTGGTGGCCAGCGTGTTGCCCGTGCCCGACGCCGCCACCCGCACCCTGATGGTCGAGCTCCACCGCCGGGTGATGACCGATGCCAGCCCCGCTGCCGCGCTGGCCGGGGCCCAGGCGGCGGTGATGGATTCCCCCGACGCCAGTGCGTCGGTCGCCGTGGCTGGCTTCACCTGCTTCGGCGCCGGTTGAGCGGGCGGTCGACGCTGCTCTACGGCTGTATCAGAGCTCCCCCCGGTGCGCTCTCCCAACCGATGACGGTCCTGTCGTGTTGATCTTCGCCGTGGTGGCCCTGGTGGGGGTGGCCGCCGGCCTCGCGCTCGGTGGTCGCGTCTCGGCCCTGGCCGACGTGCGCCTGAGAGCGCCGGCCCTGGTGTGGGTCGCTCTCGGCGTGCAGGCCGGACTGGGTCTGGGACCGATGTGATCCCTGCCCGCCGGGACCCGCTTCGGCCTCGTCGTTGCCAGCTACGCGATGGTCGGGGTGTGGCTGGCGCTCAACGCCGTCACCCATGAGAAGGGGCTGCGCACGGCGGTGGGCCTCCTGGCGTCCGGGTGGCTGCTGAACCTCGTGGTCATGGTCCCCAACGGGGGGATGCCCGTGTCCGCCGCCGCCCTGGAGGACAGTCGGTGCCTGCGGGCCTCGACGTGGAGGAGGGGCACCTGTGGAAGCACGTCGAGCTGTCGCCGTCGACGGTCTTCCCCGCCTTGGGTGACGTGGTGGCCGTGCCCGCGCTCAGGAGCGCGGTGAGCCCGGGCGACATCGTCATGGTGGTCGGGCTGGCCGCCACCATCGCCGCCGCCATGGTCCGTCATCGCCCCCATGCCTGCCGCCCACCTGCTGGCCCAGCGAGGTCGATGCCGCCGCGTGAGGCCAGACGGTGACGGTGGACGCGATGTGGCGTGCCCGTCACCAGCAACCTCGCGGTCGTTGCCGGCGAGGTCCCCGTCTCGGCCTCGGCTCGATCGAGCTCGGCGGCTGAGCCCGCGACCGCGCATCAAGATGCTACGTTGTGCGCATGCGCACGACCGTCACCTTCGACGATGATGTTGCCGCCGCAGTCGACCGTCTGCGACAGGACGCAAAGCTGGGGATGAGCGAGGCGGTCAACCAACTCGTGCGACGGGGGCTACGCAGGCAAGGCGAGCGCCGCCCCGTTCGCCTGGAGACGGTCCGCCTCGATCTTCGTCTCGACGTTTCCAATGTGGCCGAGGCCCTCGAGGTGGCGGAAGGGGCCGACCGCTCCTGATGCTGCTGGATGCGAGCTTGCTCATCTTCGCCCATGACGCCAGCAGTCCCTTCCACGAGCGAGCTCGGACCTGGGTCGAGGAGCAACTCAACGGGCCTCGCCGGGTCGCCATTCCGTGGCCATCGGTGTTGGCGTTCCTGCGCATCACCACCAATCCTCGAGTGAGCGACCGTCCCCTGGGTCCAGCTCAGGCATGGCGTCACGTGGAGACCTGGTTCGCATCCCCCGTGGTGTGGGAGCCGGTGCCCACCGAGGGCCACCGTGCCCTCCTCGGCCGCATGGTCGTGGACCTGCATCTGACGGCCAATCTCATCCCCGACGCCCACCTTGCCGCTCTGGCCTTGGAGCACGGTCTCGAGGTGTGTTCGGCCGACGGCGACTTTGCCCGCTTTCCGGGGCTGCGCTGGCACAACCCGCTCCACGAGGGCGCCACCTGACCGGCGTGTCTCGCTGCCCAACCTAGGCTTTCGGCCATGGCGACGCCGTCTGTCCTTCAGGA